>CAXTPM010000285.1:0-3012 GCA_964245865.1 uncultured Fimbriiglobus sp.
TGATTTTGCAGGCGAGCCGCCTGGAGGAGTGGAAGGGCGCGCGCCAGCACGCCCTGGCGCTCGCGCGGCTGGCGGACGTGCCGGGCTGGACCGCGTGGTTCGCTGGGGGGCCGCAGAAGCCCGGCGAGGCGGAGTTCCTAGCGGAGTTGAAGGCCATCGCCCAGGCCGGCGGCGTTGCGGATCGGGTGCGATTCCTGGGCCAGCGGCGCGACGTGCCGCAATTGTTGGCGGCGTGCGACATCTTCTGCCAGCCGAACAGTGGCCCGGAGCCGTTCGGCGTAGTGTTCGTCGAGGCGCTCGCCGCCGGGCGCCCGGTGGTGGCGACCGCGCTCGGCGGGGCGCTGGAGATCGTGACGCCCGAGTGCGGGGTGCTGGTGCCCCCCTCCGACCCCGCCGCGCTCGCCGGGGCGCTGCGCGAACTCATCGCCGACCCCGCGCGGCGGCAGCGGCTCGGGGCGGCGGGGCCGGGGCGCGCCCGCGAGTTGTGCGACCCCGCGCGGCAGTTGGCGGCGCTCGAGATGGCTCTGACACCGGGTTCGGGGGGCGGGGCGTGAGTGCCGTCAGCGTTGAGGAGCGCGCGCGTCGGTCGCTCGGCACGAGCGGCGACGCCGTCTACCGGCTGGTGGCGCGCCTGCTGGCCGAGCGCCTCCCCGCCGCCACTCCGGGGGGGGCCGGCACGCTGGCGGATGTCGCGGGGCGGCTGTGGCCGTTCGTGCAGGCGCAGTTCGGGCGCTACCTGGGGGTCGATGTCGTGCGGTACGACGGCTTCCCCGCCGGGGGCGAGTTCGTGCAGTTCGACCTCGACCGGGGGCGGGTGGACCTCCCCGACGGCGCGGCCGACGCGGTGGTGGGGGTCGAGACCATCGAGCACCTGGAGAACCCCCGGGCGTTCGTCCGCGAACTGGCGCGGCTGGCGCGCCCCGGCGGGCTGGTGGTGGTCACGACGCCCAACCAGTTGAGCCTGCTGAGCAAACTGACCCTGGTGCTGCGCGACGAGTTCAATGCCTTCCGCGCGAACAGCTACCCGGCGCACCTGACGGCGCTACTGGAGATCGACCTGCGCCGCATCGCCGCCGAGTGCGGGCTGACCGACGTGGCCGTCGGGTATACTGGGCGGGGCCGGCTGCCGGGGACGGCCCGCGCGGCGCCGGCGTTCCTGAGCCGGACGTGGCCCCGGAGTTTCTCGGACAACGTCGCCCTGGTCGGGCGCGCCGCCCCCGCCCCGGAGACGAAGCGATGACCCCGACCGCCCCCGCCGCCGCGGCGCCCGGCCCCCCCGGCCCCGGCGACCGCGCCGAGCGGGCCGCTTTGTTCTGGATTCAGCTCGTTCTGCTCACGCAGATCGCCTGCCAGTTGGTGCTGCTGGTCGGGCCGCCGGGGTGGTCGCGGGTGATGCTGCGCACCGCGCCGTTCGCCGCGAGCCTGGCGGCGCTGCTCCTGGTGCCCGTACCGCGGCGCGTCGGGAGGCACCCCGCCCGGCCGTTCGTCGCGGCCTGGCTGGCCCTGATCGGGCTGGGCGTGTTCCACCCGTCGAGCGGCCACGTAATCGCGGGGCTGGCGCAGTTCGCCCTCAGCGCGGCCATCGCCGCGCCCCTGTTCTGGGCGATGCGGCTGACCGTGACGCCCAAGGTGCTGGCTCGCCTGGTGCTGATCCTCTGGTCGTTCAACGCCCTCAGCGCGGTGGTCGGGGTGCTGCAGGTGTTCTTCCCAGGCCGGTTCGACTTCGCGCTCTCCGCGGTGGTGGCGGGCAACGGCTTGGGCGGGGAAAACCTCAAAATCACTCTCGAGAACGGGGCGCAGATTTACCGCCCGAGCGGACTCTCGGACACGCCCGGCGGGGCGGCCGGGGCGGGCCTGACCACGCTCCTGTTCGGGCTGGGCTACCTGACCACCAGCCGCAGCAACGCGCTGCGCGCCCTGGCGGCGCTGTCGATCGGCCTGGGGCTGTTCGCCACGTTCTTCACCCAGGTGCGCGTGGCGCTCGTGATTGCGGCGATCGTGGTCACGGCCTACGTGGCGCTCCTGACTTACCTCCGCCGGGCGCGCGAGCTGGTGTGGCTCGTGTCGATCCTGCCCCTGGTGGTGGCGGGCAGCTTCGCCTGGGCGGTCGCGGAGGGGGGCGACGCGGTCTTGGCGCGCCTGATGACGCTGGTGGAGGAGCGCCCGGACCAGGTGTACTACTCCAACCGCGGCAAGTTCTTCGAGTCCACCCTCAACGACATCCTGCCGGAGTTCCCCCTGGGCGGCGGGGTCGGGCGCTACGGCATGATGTACGCCTACTTCGGCGACGACTCGGACTTGCGCTCCGAGCCGCTCTGGGCCGAAATCCAGTGGACCAGTTGGGCCTACGACGGCGGGGTGCCGCTGATGCTGGCGGCGGTGGCGGCGCTGGTGGTGACGCTGGCGGCGGCGGGGGGCGCGGCGGCCCGCGCGCGGAGCGACTGGCTCGCCGGGTGGGCGGCGCTGGTCGCGGCCTACGACCTCTCGATGATCGGCCTGACGTTCAGCTACTCGCCCTTCATGGGCCAGGCCGGGCTGGAGTACTGGCTGATCAACGGCACCGTGTTCGCCGCCTACGCCCACTCGCGCAAGCTTCCCCCCCTCCCCCGTGGGGGCCGCGCGTGAGGCCCGCCGCCCCGTGGCTGGTGGTCGCCGGCGACCTGACCCCCTTCGGCGGCATGGACGCGGCCAACTACGAACTCGCCCGCCGCCTCGCCGCCGACCGCCCGGTCGAACTCGCCGCGCACCGGGTTCACGGCGACCTGGCGGACGCCCCCGGCGTGCGGTTCCGGCCCACGCCGCGCCCGTTCGGCAGGCACCTGCTCGGCGGGCCGCTCCTGGCGGGCGCCGGCCGGGCGGCGGCGCGGCGGCTGACTCGCGAGCACCCCGGCGCGCGGGTCGTCGTCAATGGCGGCAACTGCGTGTGGCCCGACATCAACTGGGTGCACTACGTCCACGCCGCTTACGCCGCCCCGCCTGCGCCGGGACTCGACGCGCGGCTCAAGTCTGCGG
>CAXTPM010000285.1:3022-6848 GCA_964245865.1 uncultured Fimbriiglobus sp.
AGCGCGCGGCGCTGGGGGCGGCGCGGGTGGTGGTGTGCAACTCCCGCCTCACCGCCCGGCACGCCGTCGAGTCGGTTGGGGTCGCCCCGGAGCGGGTGCGGGTGGTCTACTACGGCCACGACGCGGCGCGCTTCGGCCCCGTGTTCGCCGGGGAGGTCGCCGGAGCACGCCGGGAACTCGGACTCGGCCCGGAGCCGGTCGCGGTGTTCGTCGGGGCGCTCTCCGACGGCCGCAAGGGGTTCGCCACGCTCTACGCCGCCTGGAAGCTCGCCGCGAAGTCGCCGGACTTCGACGCCACGCTCTTGGTCGTGGGGCGCGGCGCGAGCGTGGAGTTCTACCGGGCCGACGCCGAGGCCGCGGGGCTGGCGCGCTCGGTGCGCTTCCTCGGCTTCCGCGAGGACGTGCCGCGAGTCCTCGCCGCGTGCCAGTTGATGGTCCACCCGGCCCGCTACGAGGCCTACGGCCTCGGTGTTCAGGAGGCACTAGGGCGCGGCGTGCCGGTGCTGGTGAGCCGGGAGAGCGGCGTGGCCGAGCGCTACCCCGCCGAACTGGGCGACTGCCTGCTGGACGACCCCGCCGACGAGGCCGCGCTCGCCCGGCGCCTCGTCGAGTGGCACGCCGACCCCGCCGGGCTGGTGCGCCGCTTCGCGCCCCTGGCCGAGGCGATCCGCGCCCGCACCTGGGGCGACATGCACCGCGAGTTCCTGGAAGTGGTGGCCGGGTGACGCGTGTGGCGCTGGTCCTCGGCACCCGCCCCGAGGCGATCAAGCTCGCGCCGGTGGCCCGCGCGTTCAGGGCCGCGCCGGGGTGCGCGGCGCCGATCTGGTCGAGCGGGCAGCACCGCGAGTTGGCCCGCGAGGCGCTCGGGGCGTTCGGCCTCGCGCCGGATGTCGATCTGGCACTGATGCGGCCGGGGCAGTCGCTCTCCGAACTCGCGGGGCGCCTCTTGGTCGGCCTCGACGCGCTCTTGGCCGAGCACGCGCCCGACGCGGTGGTCGTGCAGGGCGATACCACGACCGCACTGTGCGGCGCGCTCGCGGCGTTCCACCGGCGCGTGCCGGTGGCGCACGTCGAGGCGGGGCTTCGCACCCACGACCTCACGTCGCCGTTCCCCGAGGAGGCGAACCGGCAACTGATCTCCCGGCTGGCGCGCTGGCACTTCGCCGCCACGCCGCGCGCCGCCGACGCCCTGCGGGGCGAGGGCGTCACCCAGGGGGTACACGTCGTCGGCAACCCGGTGATCGACGCCCTGAACTGGATTCCGGAGTCGGGCGGACCCGCCGAACCCTCCGAACCCGCGCGGCCGCTCGTACTCTGGACTGCGCACCGGCGCGAGAACTTCGGCGCGCCGCTGCGCGAGGCGCTGGGGGCGCTCCGCACGCTCGCGCTGGAGTTCCCCGGCGCGCGCTTCGTCTTCCCCGTGCACCCCAACCCCGAGGTCCGGGCGGCGGTCGCCGAGACGTGGCCGGCCGGTGCTCCGGCGAACCTGGAGTTGTGCGGCCCGCTGCCCTACCCCGAGTTCGCGCGCCTCATGCGCAGCGCGGCGTTTCTCGTGTCCGACTCCGGCGGCGTGCAGGAGGAGGCCACCGCCCTGGGGAAGCCGGTGATTCTGTTGCGCGACGACACCGAGCGGCCCGAGGCGGTCGAGGCGGGCGTGGTGGAACTCGTCGGCCCCCACGCCGCCGGGATTCTGAGTGCCGCGCGCGGGCTGCTCGGCGACCCGGCCGAGTTGGCGCGCCGCAGCGCGCCGAGCGCGGCGTTCGGCGACGGCCGCTCCGGCGAGCGCATTGCCGGTATCTGCCTCGCGGACTTGGGGGCGCGGCCGTGAGGGGCGTGCACGTGATTACCTGCGAGTACCCGCCCGAACTCGGCGGCGTCGCGGCCTACACCCACCAGCTCGCCGAGGCGCTCGCCGCGCGCGGGCTGGCGGTGGCGGTGTTCGCGCCGGGCGACTCCGGCGTTAGCACAGAAGGCGCCGTGACGGTCGCCCGCGTCGCCGGCACCTTCGGCCCCCTGGGGCTGTGGCGGGTGTCGCGCGAACTGGATCGGCGGGGCCGAGCGCCGCTCTTGGTGCAGTACGTGCCCACCGGCTTCGGCTGGCGCGGGCTGAACTTCTGGCTACCGCTGTGGCTAGTGTGGCGGAGTTTCGCGCGGCGCGATCGGGTCGTGGCGATGGTCCACGAGGTCGCGGTGCCGTTTTTCCCCGGCGCGAACCCTGCCAACGTGCTGGCGGTTTCGCACCGCCTCATGGCGCTGATGCTCGGCGCCGCGTGCGCGGCCCTGGTGGTAACGGTGCCGCGCTGGCGGGACTTGTTGCGCGGGATCGGCGTGTGGCGTGCCACGGCGGTGAACCCTGTGCCGGCGAACCTGCCGGAGTCGGCCATCGGCGAGCTGCGCCGGCGCGGCCCCGCCCCCACTGCCGCGGCGCGGGTCGTCGGGCACTTCGGCACCTACGGCCGGCTCGTGACCGGCCTGCTCGAACCGGCACTGACCGAGTTGCTGACGGCAGACCCGACCGCCCAAGTGGTGCTCGTCGGGCCGAGCGAAAAGTGGGCGCCCGAGTGGCTGGCGCGCCGCTCCCAGTTCGCCGCGCGCGTGCGCACCTTCGGCCGGCTGACCGAGGTGGCAGTCGCCGAACAGCTCGCCGGGTGCGCGGTGCTGCTTCAGCCCTACCCCGACGGCGGCTGCGGCCGGCGGACCACCCTGATGGCCGGCGTCGCGCTGGGCGTCCCCGTCGTCACCACCGACGGCCCCGCGACCGAGCCGGCGTGGCGCGGCGGGGCGGTCTGCCTGGTGCCCGCCGACAAGCCCGACCGGTTGGCCGGGGCGGTGCGGTCGCTGCTGGACGACCCGGCGCGGCGGGCGGAAATGTCCGCGCGCGCGGCCTCGCTCTACGACGCCGAGTTCGCGCTCTCGCGGCACATCGACCGCCTCCTGGTTGTACTGGAAGGACCGCGACGGTGAAGCCGCGCCGCCTGCTCACGCTCGGCCACTCGTATGCGGTGGCGCTCAACCGGCGCCTGGCCGACGAGATGGCCCGCGCGCGGCCCGACTCGTGGCGCGTCGAGGCGGCGGCGCCCGCGTTCCTGCACGGCGACTTGCGGCCGATCCCGTTCGAGCCGGGGCCGGAGGGCAGCGCCCCGACGACGGCCGTGCCGGCGTACCTCACGCGCAAGGCCCACCTGACGGCCTACGGCCGGACGCTGCGCGGCATGCTCCGAGGCGGCGGGTACGACTTGGTGCACGCGTGGGTCGAGCCGTATGTGTTCGCCGGGCACCAGGTCAGCCGGTGGGCGGGCGACTCGCCGGTGGTCTACTACACCTTCCAGAACATCGCCAAGCGCTACCCCCCGCCGTTTGCGCAACTCGAGCGCGGGGTGATGCGCCGCGCGGCCGGGTGCCTGTACGCCGGGCACACCGTCGAGGCGGTCGCGCGGCAAAAGCCGATGTACCAGCGCCTACCGGGCCGCGTGGTGCCGCTGGGCGTCGATTGCGCCGCGTTCCGGCCCGACCCCGCCGCGCGGGCCGCGGTCTTGCGCGAACTCGGCTGGCCCGAGTCGGGGGCGCCGGTGGTCGGCTACCTCGGCCGCTTCACCCCCGAAAAGGGACTCGGCCTGTTGCGCCGCGCGCTGGGGGCGGTGAAGTCGCCGTGGCGGCTGCTGCTGGTCGGCGGCGGGCCGATGCTCGCGGAGTTGCAGGCGTGGGCGGAGGCCGAGCCGGCGCGGGTGGCGGTCGCCACGGGAGTGCCGCACGGCGCGGTGCCGAGGTACGTCGCCGCGTTCGACCTGCTGGCCGCGCCGAGCCAGACCACGCAGTGGAAGGAGCA
>CAXTPM010000286.1:0-6837 GCA_964245865.1 uncultured Fimbriiglobus sp.
CGCGGTCCCCTCGGGGTACTTCAGCTTGCCGTGCTGCTGCACAATGAACGCCCGACGCAGCGGGATCATCATCAGGATGCCGAGTAACCCCCCGAGCACGCCGACGGTCATCACGCGCACCGCGTCGAGGTCGAAGCCGAGCGTGAGCAGCGCCGGCATCACCAGGCCGACGCCGAAGGCGATACTCTCGCCGGCGCTGCCGGTGGTCTGGACGATGTTGTTCTGCAGGATGGTCGCGTTGCCGATCGCCTTGAACACGGTGATCGCCAGCACCGCGACGGGGATCGACGCCGACACCGTGAGGCCGACCTTGAGCACCAGGTACATGCTCGCGGCGCCGAACACCACCCCAAGCACCGCCCCCAGCAGCAGGGGCGCGAGGGTGAGTTCGTCGGGCGACTCCTCGGGCGGGACGAACGGCGCGAACTCGGCGGGGGCGTCGGGCGGGGTCATGCGCGGGACTTCTCGGGGTGGTATCGGGAGGAAGAGTTTTGGCCGCAGAGGCGCGGAGGTCGCGGAGGTCGGAGGAGGATGAGAAGAGGGGTTGTGTTCGGAAAGCAAAGACTCTTCCGCCTTCCCCGGTCTTCCCTCCGCGCCTCTGCGGCCAAAGCTCTTCCTCTTCCTACCCGAACCGGCGCTCCAGGGCCAGCCGCAGCCGCAGCGTCAGGCCGTAGCCGGGGTAAACCAACCGGGTGAGCTTGGGGAAGCCGCGCGAGTCCAGGAGCGCGCGGAAGCCCTCGTCGCTCAGCAAGTTGTTCGACAAATCGAGGTGCCGCAGGTGCTGGAAGTTGCTGGCACGAGCCAGGGCGATCAGGCCCGCGTCGGTGACGGCGTTGCCGCCGAGGCGCAGGCGCCTCAAGTTGGGCCAGACGCTGGTGCGCACCAGCCGCTCGATCCCCGCGTCTTCGAGGCGGTTGAAACTGAGGTCCAAATCCGCAGCGCGCGGGGCGCCGGGGCGCTCGGCCGGCAGCAGCCGCGCCAGGTCGTCGGCCGTGAAGCCGTTGTGCGACAGGTCGAGCTTGCGGAGGTGCAGCAGCTCGCCGAACCCCGGCGGCGCCGGCGCGGCGTGCCCGCCGAGGCGGTTGTGCGCGAGGCTCAACTCGCCCAGCACCGGCAGCGGCCCGCCGCGCACCAGGGCCGCGGCGCCCACCGGCGTCAGCGCGTTGCCGGCGAGGCTCAGCCGCGCGACCCCGCCGAAGCGCCCGGAGCGCGCGAGCAGTTGCGCGGCGCCGTCGGAGAGTTCGTTGTCGCTCAGGTCCAAATCCGTCAGCCCCCCGAGGCCGGTGCCCCCCGCGAGGCGCTCGACGCCGCCGGCGCCGACGTGGTTGCGCCCGAGGTGCAGGGTCGCCAGATTCCCCAAGTGCGGCGACTCGGCCACGGCGCGGGCGAGCGGCTCGCGCAGGTACTGCGCGTACACCGTCAGCCCGCGCAGCCCCGCGAGGTGCGGCGACGCCAAGACTGCCGCGAAGTGGCTGCTGGCGTCGAGGATGTGCAGGTGCGACACCGCCCCGGCCGCGAGGAGTTCGGCGGGCCGGGCGAGGAACTGCCGGGCGGTGACTTTGACCTCCTCGACGAACCCCCGGCGGAACACCGGCCCGGTGGCCAGCCCCCGGAACGGCGCGGCCCAGTCGTCGCCGTGCCGCGCGAGTAGGTCGGCCTCGACCCTGGCGAGTTCGGGGCGGCGGGGGTCGAACTCGTCCAACTGAGCGAGCGCGAGTTGCGCGCGGATGAACTCGGCGCGCGGGTCGCCCTGCTCGGCGAGGTAGTCGGCGTAGATCAGGCGCGGCCCGTCGGAGTCGGGGTCGGCCCGCACCGCCGCGAGCAGGCCGTCGGGCACGGGGTTCATTGGCGTCGGCTCAGAAGACCGGGACCGCCGCCTACCGCTTCGCCGGCCCCGGCGGGCCGATCTTCCCTTGCAGCACGTCCTGCGCTCGCCGCTGGAACTTCTGCATCTGGTCCCGAAGGGTCGCGTCGCCGCGCTGCATCATCTCGAGTTCGTGCTGAATCTCGGCGTTCAGGCGCTTCAGTTCGGTCTCCTGGCGGGCCATGAGTGCCCGCTCGCGGGCCATGCCGACTTCCATCTCGCGCATCTGGGCTTCCAGCGACTCCTCGTCCTCGCGCAACTGCTGCCGCTCGGCGTCCATCTTGCGGCGCTCCTGGGAGAGCTTCGAGCTGTCGCGCTCGAGTTCGTCGGCCCACTCCTCGAGTTCGGTGCGCGTCTTGGGCACGACCTGGGGCTGCTGCGGGGAGAGTGCCCCGCTGGCGATTTGTTCTTCGATGGCCTGCAGTTGGGCGTTGAGTTCGTCGATGTGCCCCTGCTTCTCGGCGACTTGCAGGAGCGCCTGCTGCTCGCGCGCGGCGAACTGCTGTTCGGTGTCGGACGCCTCTTGCAAGAGGTGCTTCATCTCGTCGAGGAGCTTGCGGAGTTCCTTGTTCTCGCTGCGCAGGCGCTGCGCCTCGGCCTGGGGGGTTTCGTCGGAGGTCGGGGCGCGGTTGGTGTAGCCGCGCACGCCGCTGCCGCCGGCCTGGTCGCCGCCCGCGGGAATCTGGCGGGGCGGGTTGCCGCGCACGCCGGACCCATCACCCTGGGGCGCGCCGTAGCCGGGGTTGGCGCGGCGGGAAATCGTGGCGCCGGCGTCGAGCGGCGCGGCGGGGCCGACGGTGACGCCGCCGGGCATGCGCAGCCGGGCGAAGATGTCCGGGGTGACGGCGGGCGGGTTGACGCCGGCGGCCTCGGCTTCGGCGGGGGTGAGCGGCCCCCCGGCGGCGATCTGGGGCGGCGGGGTGCTCGACAGGAGCCGCCGGCGCAACTCGGCGGCCGAAATCGAGGCGGGCGGTTCGGGCGGGTTGTTGGGCTGGGCCATGAAGTCGCGTAACCCCATACTAGGGAAGTCGGGCCACTGGGTGGCCAGGGGCGCTCGGGCGGCGGGTCGCTTCGCGGGACTCGGGCGTTGCCGGACGGATCGCCGCGCTAACGGGCCAGACCCTACGCCCCGACAGTTCAGGCCGAATCGCAAACCAAGCGTAGTTTGCACCCCCGGCAAGTCAAGGCGAATTCGCCCACGCGCCCCCGCGGGGAGAACCCCCCCAGGGAGTTTACGCGCCCTACAAGCGCCCACCGCCCCGCCAAACTCGCCGCGGGGGGGAAATCGTGCCAACACCCGCCCGCCGGGGGCGTTGGGCCGGGTAGACTGGGGGCGCGGGCCGGCCCCGAAACGCCCCCCTTACTAAACTGGGGAGGTCGCACCGGCCACGCACCCCGAACTCCCGTCCCCCGTCCCCGATTTTTCCGAAGGAGCGTCCGGGCCATGACTTTCGTCAAACGCCTGCGCTTGCTGGCGGTGCTCATGGGCACCGCAACGGCCGCCGCAGCGATCACGAGTTCGGCCAGCTCGGTGTGGGGCGGCGGCAACGCCCCCCTGCCGGCGAAGCCGCTCGACCCCGTCCAGGCCGCGACGACCGCGGCCCGCACGCGCTTCTCCCAGCAACCGACGGTCACTTACCGCGCGGCGAGCGGCGAGACGCTGTTCGCGTGGCAACTCAAGCCGACGCTCGACGCCGCCCCGGCCCGCGAGCGCGACTTCGTGGTGCTGATCGACACCAGCGCTTCTCAAGCCGGCACCGCGATGGCCCAGGCCCGCCAGATCGCCGCCGACCTCGCCAAGCACGCCCGCGCGGGGGACCGGATCGACCTGTGGACGGTCAACATCAACGCCGACTCGGCCACGCGCAGCCTCACCCAAGGCTTGCAGCCCGCCCAAGGTGAGGCCGTGACGCAGGCGCTCGCCCGCCTGGCGAACTCGGAGTACGGCTCCGGCGCGGTGGACCTGCCCGCCGCACTCACCAAGGCGACCAAGTCGTTCGAGTCGCGCCCGAACCGCCAGCAGGTGATGCTGTTCCTCGGCGACGGCGAGAGCGCCGCGAGCGCCAAGCCGTTCGGCGAGACCGCGCGGGTGGAGTGGGGCAATACCCTCGCCGAGAAGGACGTGGCGTTCGTCGCGGTGCCGCTGGGCGTGAAGGTGCAGGCCGAGACGCTGCACGGGCTGGCCTCGCAAACCGGCGGCGCGGTGGTGCGCCTGACCGACACCATCGACCAGTTCCGCGCGGCCCTCGTCGCCGCGCTCGACGCGCCGGTGCTGAAAGTCACGAAGGCGACCTTCGGGCCGCAGGCGATCGAGCTGTTCCCCGGCAAGCTGCCGCCCTTGCGATCCGACCGCGCAACCTTGGTGCTGGGCGCGATGCCCCTGCCGGTGCGCAATATCGAAGTCCGGCTCGAAGGGACTGTCGCCGGCCGGCCTGTGGCGCTGACCCTCTCCGAAAGTCTCGCCGAGCCGAGTGCCGAGAACTACTTCCTGGCGAGCCTGGTGGACCAGTGGAAGTCGGCCAAGGACGTGCCGGCGATGCTCGCCGCGGATCGCACTTTGGCGATGGCATCGGAGCAGTACCGCCTGTTCCGCGACGAGTACACCGTGCAGGGGTCGTGGGCGATCTCGGCCGACCGGCTCGACCACGCCGAAAAGCTGTTCCAGGCCGCGCTCAAGATCGACCCGCAATCGGGCGAGGCGCAGGGCGGCTTGCGCGTAGTCGAGAAGATTCGCGGCGGCGTGCTCAAGGCCGACTCGGCGAAGATCGCGCTGGCCAAGGGCACCGCGCTGACTAGCATCCAGCAAGACCCGCCGCCGGCAACGCCGGTGCCGCCGGCTGGTACTGTGCCCCCGGCGGGCAGCGTGCCCCCGGCCGCGCCGGGCGCGGTGCCGCCGGCCGAGTCGAGCCTGATCGAGCAAGTGCGGAACCAGCAGGCCGCGCAGGAACAAGCCTTCCGCATCGCGGTCGAGGAGACGCTGCGGCGCGCCCGCGGCTTGCAGAACACTGACCCCGACGGCGCCTACGACGACCTCAAGCGCCAGCGCGACATCGTGCTGAACAACGACCAACTCAGCGAGCCGGTTCGCCGGCGCCTCGCGCTCGACCTCGAAGCCGCGATGAACGATGTCCGCCTGAGGGCGGGCACCATCAAGGAGCAGCAGGCCCGCGAGCGCGAGCGCATCGCCCAGGTGCGCCAGCGCCGCACCGAACTCGACTTGCGCCAGTCGCAAGAAGAGCAGACCCGCGCTCGGGTCGATGCCTTCCGGCAACTGATGAACCAGGCGCGCTTCGAGTACGCCCAACAAGAAGCCCAGGTGATGACGCAGGAGCGCATCGCCCTCGGCCAGGGGGTGCCGCCGGCGGTGTTCGCCAGCTACCGCATCGGCCAGGCGGCGACCAACATCCGCGAGTTCTCGGAACTCCGCCGCCTGCGCGAGAACAACTACCTGCTGACGATGATGCAGGTCGAGAAGTCGTTCGTACCGTACCCGGACGAGCCGCCGGTCCACTTCCCGCCGGCGGCGGTGTGGCGCGAGTTGACCGCCAACCGGGTGCAGACGTACTCGAACAACGAACTCGGGCCGGACACGCCGCCGAGTCTGAGGAAGTTGCGCGACGTGATCGAGGGCCGGCCGGGCGCCAAGCGCGTGCGGGTGGACTCGACCGAGGGACTCACACTCGAGGCGGTGCTCGGCACGCTCGAGAAATACTACCAAGACGAAGGCATCAAGTTCGTCCCGCGCAACGACCTGTTCGGCGAGGAGCGGCCGGAAACCAAGAAGGTCAAGACCGACCTGTCGAAACTCAACGGCCTGCCGCTGGGGGCGTTCCTCGACACGATGCTGCGCGACCTGCAGATGAGCTACATCGTCCGGCCGGAGTACATCGAGTACGGGCCGAACACCAACGACAACAGTTTGCGCTACGACGAGAAGGTGACGCGCGTGTTCGACGTGGCGGAACTGATCGTCGGCATCCCGAACGCGCAATCGACCTCGGCGCTGATCCAGAACCTCCAGTTCCTCGGCCAGCAGGCGACGATCTTCGGGGCGGCCCTCCAGCCGTTCGCGGGGGCGGCGGTAAACCCGTTCGGCCTCGGCGGGTTCGGGGGCGCGGGCCTCGGGGGTCTGGGCGGCGGCATCGGCGGGGGTATTGCCGGTGGCCTCGGGGCCGGGGGCTTCGGCGGTGGCCAGGCCGGCTTCGGGGGCCAGGGCGCGGCGGGCGTCGGTGGCGCCCTCGGCGGCGCGCTCGGAGGCCAGATGGGCCAGCAGGGCCAGCTCGGCCAGCTCGGCAGCGCGTTCAGCATCCGCGGCAACGACCAGAGTCAGGCGCTCTTGCAGCTCATCACCCAGACGGTGGCGCCCGGCGAGTGGAACCTGCGCACCATCACCGGCTTCACGCAGAACCAGTTGCAGCAGAACTTCAGCGCCGAAGACCTCAGCGCGAACACCCTCGACCCGCGCAAGTACAACTCGGTCGGGTTCTATCCCCCGGCCAGGGCACTCATCGTCCGGGGGAGCCACCGCTACCACGCCAGCCCGTCGTTCAACCTGAAGTTCGTCGGCGGCGCCGGCGGCATGATGCAGGGGCCGGGCGTGCCGCGCGAGGGGCAGTTCGCCGCCGACCCCAAGGCCAACGCGAAGGCGGCCGCAGTCATGGCCATCAACGCCAAGGACAAAGACCCCGAGGCGCTCTGGAACGTTGCCTTCGCCGGCCCGATGCGCCAGGACACCGTGATCGACGCGGTGGACGTGCTCTCGGAAATGAAAGAGTTCGGCCACGCCAGCGCCGCACTCAAGGCCGCACTCCGCCAGGGCCGGGCCAACGGCATCTGGACGCACGAGGCGCTGGCCATCACGCTGAAGCAGACGCAAGCCGCGCCCGGCGAGGTCGAGCGGGCGAGCCTGTCGGGGATTGACCTCGACCCGACGAGCGTGGACTGCTACCTGAAGGCCGCGAAGGCCGAGGCCG
>CAXTPM010000287.1:0-6779 GCA_964245865.1 uncultured Fimbriiglobus sp.
ACCCGCCCGTCGAGTCGGCGGCGGAACGGAAACAACGCGAACTCCTTGGCGCCCCTGTGGCGTCTGGGGCGGGGTCATGATACCGTGACAGTCGCACCGGGTGCAGGGCAGGGTGCGATGCTACCCGCAAAATCGGTCGTGCCGCAAGTCCGGGTCGGCCGGGCGACCGCTCCAGACTCCCGAGCTTGCCGCGAGGTTCCGCCGATGGCCGCGCTCATCGACCGCCGCACCGCCCTGTTGGCCCCCGTCGGGGCGCTGGCCGCGTGCGCCTGCGGGGCCGGGCTGGCCCGCGCCGAAGCGCCGCCGGCTTCCCCGAGAGGCCGCACGCTCGACGACTCCGCCCCGTTCGCGCCGCCGAAGACGCTCGCGGAGTGGACCCGCCGGCGCGACCAACTCAAGGTGCAACTCGCCGCGGCGATGGGGCTGTGGCCGCTGCCGCCGAAGCCGCCGCTGAACACCACGAGCCGCATTCTGGTCGAGGAATCGGAACTCGTCATCGAGGCAGTGCGCTTCGAGAGCCGCCCCGGCCACGCCGTCACGGGCAACCTCTACCGCCCACGGAACCTGAAGGGCAAGGCGCCCGGCGTGCTAGTCGCGCACGGCCACTGGGCCAACGGCCGACTCCACGACGCTGGCGAACGGGCCGCGTCTGCGATGGTCAGGCTCGGCGGCGAATCGAGCATCCCCGAGGCGCGCTACTTTATGCAAGCGCTCCCCCGACTACTCGCGTCGCTGGGGATGGTGGCCCTCATCTACGACATGGTGGGCTACGCCGAATCGACAGCGATTCCCCACGACGCCGGCCCAGGGAAGCCGCACCCCGAGGGCTTCGCGGACCTGCAAGCGCAACTGCGCCTGCAAAGCCTGTTCGGCCTCCAAACCTGGAACAGCGTCCGCGCCCTGGATTACCTCGAAACCCGCCCCGAGGTGGACCCCAAGCGGCTGGGCGTCACCGGCGCAAGCGGCGGCGGCACACAGTCGTTCATCCTCGCGGCACTTGACGAGCGCGTCAAAGCCTGCGCCCCGGCGGTGATGGTCTCGACCGGGATGCAGGGCGGCTGCGTTTGCGAGAACGCCCCTCTGGCGCGCGTCGGCACCGGCAATGTCGAACTCGCCGCCCTGGTCGCCCCGCGCCCGCTGTGCCTGACCGGCGCGGACGACTGGACCAAGGAGATTCTGACCAAAGGCTACCCGGAGTTGCGGGCACTCTACAAGCTCCACGGAGCCGAGGCCAATGTGCGCGCCGAGTGCTGGCCGCAGTACCCGCACAACTTCAACCGGCCGGCGCGCGAGTTCGTCGCCGGCTTCCTGCGCGAGCACTTGCTCGGCACCCCTGGCCCGGTGTCAGAGGCGCGCTTCAGCCCGCTGCCGCCCGACAAGCTGCGGGTGTACGACGCGGCGCACCCCCGGCCGGCGGGCGAACTCGGCGCGGCCGAGTTGCGGCGGGCGATGACGGCCGAGAGCGAGGCGCGGTTGGCCGCGCTGCCGCCGGGCGAGTGGGCGAAAGTGTGCCGCGCGGGCTGGGCGGCACTCGTGGCGTGCGAAACCCCGGCCGACGCCGAACCCGCCGCCGGCAAGCCCGCCGTGCTCCGGCTCGGCGACGGCCTCCCCGGCACCCCAGGCCGGCCGTGGGCGCTCAAGTCCGACCCCGCCTACGCCGGCTTCACCTGGGGCTACAACCGGACGCTCTTGGCCGAGCGCGTTCAGGCGACGCTGGACAAGCTCGTCGGGACAGGGCCGCAACCGGTAGCGCTCGTCGGCGAGGGCGAGTTCGGCGCGACGGCCCTGATCGTCGCGGCCATCGCCCCCGGCCGGGTGGCCCGCGTCGCGGCCGACACGAGCGGCGCCGACTTCGCCAAGCTCACGAGCGCCGACGACGCGAACTATTTGCCGGGGGCGCTCAAGTACGGCGGACTCGCGGGGTTGATGCGCCTGATCGGGCCGGGGCGGCTGAAGACCTGGGACGGGGCGGCGAAGCGCCCGGCGGAGTTGGAGGCGTGGCTGGCGGGCGGGTAGGGCGAGAGCCACTGCTCAAGAAATGCCGGTATATCGCCAGGTTAAGCACAAGCCGCACTGCGGGCAGGGGAGCCGCGTCGGCGCGTCGGCGTCGCCCCGGAACGCTAAGTCGTACACCTCCGAGTGAAGCACTACTCGCTCGCTGGAACCGAGCGGCGGGTCGGCAACCCGCGCGAGGTGTCTGGCCCACGCCGCCTCGCCCTCGACCTCCGGGAGCGGACGCAGCGATTCCCGCACGTCCGCGCCGGGACTCGTCACGAACGCGACGCGCAGGCCGAGCGTGTCGCGGTTCTGGACGAGTACTCCGTAGCCCCCGCCGTGGGTCATCCACATGTGGTCGGGGCCTTCGTACCCGCACGCACGGCAGACCGGCTGGCCATGGAACACCGGTGACTCCTCAAAGAACGACTCGCCGACCGCTCACTTCGCCCCACCCCTCGGCTTGCGCGGCTTCAGCGCCGGCAGCGCCGCGAACGTCGCCCGCACCAGTTTACACAACGCCGCCGTGTCGGCCCACGCCGCCGGCGGCAGTGTCAGGTGCGGCTTCGCCCCTGGGTAGGGCGACCCGAGGGGCGCGTCGGGGGCCAACTCCCGCCCGGCGGGCGTCGGCTTCAGGTACAGCTTGTCGTCGCACACCAGCCCGATCAGCTTGCCGTCGAGGTACAGCCCGTACTCGCCGAACATCGGCCGGGCCACCGCCGCGCCCGCGCCGGCGAGGCTCTCGATTAGGTCGTCAACAGTCGAACGCTTCGTGGCCATCGCGCGCCTCCGGCGGGGTCGCACTCGGGTGGTGCGGGGTGTGCCGCTATGCTATCGGCCGGTTGACGGTGATTGATGATGTGTCTTGGCTACTCGACGCCTGTGCGCTACAATGCGCGCCCCCTCGCAGTGCCGCCCGCCGGAACGACGCCATGCCCTCTGCGCCGACCGCCGCCCCGAAACCCCTGCCGAAGCCGCTGCTCGCCAAGATCGAGAAGCACTGGGGGTTCGCCACCCTGCGCCCCCTCCAAACGCGGGCGATTCAGTCGGTACTCGACCGGCGCGACTCGCTGGTGGTGCTGCCCACCGGCGGCGGCAAATCTCTGTGTTACCAGGCGCCGGCGGCGGCGTGGGACGGCGCCGGCGTCACGGTGGTCGTCAGCCCGCTGATCGCGCTGATGAAGGACCAAGTGGACGCGCTGAACCGCCTCGGCATCCCGGCGGTGCGCTTCGACAGCACGCAAACTGCCGCTGAGAAGGCGAAGACCGAGGCACTGGTGCGCATGGGCGGCGCGCCGCTGGTGTTCGCCTCGCCCGAACGCTTGGTCAACGACCACTTCAAGCGCTTCCTCCAGACGAGTGGCGGCGTCCACACCGTCGCAGTCGATGAGGCGCACTGCATCAGCCAGTGGGGCCACGACTTCCGCCCGGAGTACCGGCAACTGGGGCGCCTGCGCGAGTTCTTCCCAGGGGCGTCGGTCCACGCCTACACCGCCACCGCCACCGAGCGCGTGCGGCAGGACATCCTGCGGCAGTTGGGGTTGAGTGAACCCGACGTGATTATCGGGGACTTCGACCGGCCGAACCTCACCTTCCGCGTGCTGCCGCGCCTGGAGGGGGCCAAACAAGTCCAAGAAGTGCTGCGCCGCCACCCCGGCGCGGCGGGGATTGTCTATTGTTTGCGGCGCAAGGATGTCGAGAGCCTCACCGCGAACCTCTGCCGCGCGGGCTACGAGGCGGTCGGCTACCACGGCGGCATGGAGCACGACGAGCGCACTCGGGCGCAAGAGTTCTTCCGCACCGCCGAGGCGCCCATTGTGGTGGCGACGCTCGCGTTCGGCATGGGGATCGACCGCCCCGATGTCCGGTTCGTGGTTCACCTGGCGATGCCCAAGTCGCTCGAAAACTACCAGCAGGAGGCCGGGCGCGCGGGGCGCGACGGGCTGCCGTCGGAGTGCGTGCTGCTCTACTCGGGGTCCGATCGCTTCACGCTGCAAAGTATGATCGAGAAGTCCGCCGCCGAGGCGACGGGCCGGCCTGACCCGGCGTATGTGGCCCAAGCCACCGCGCACCTCAACGACATGGACCGCTACGCCCAAGGAGCGGTCTGCCGGCACAAGGCGCTCGTGAACCACTTCGACCAGAAGTACGCCAGCGACAACTGCGCCGCGTGCGACATCTGCCTGGGCGACACCTCCGACGTGCCGGACTCGACCGTCATCGCGCAGAAAATCCTCTCGTGCGTGGCGCGGGTGAAGGAGAGCTTCGGGGCCGGGCACGTGATCGCCGTCTTGCGCGGCGAGCAGACCGACACGATTCGGCGGTGGAAGCACGCCGAACTCTCGACGTTCGGCCTCCTCAAAACGGTGCCGAAGACGACCCTCCGCGACTGGGTGTACCAACTCATCGGCCAGGGTCTGGCCCGCCAGGAGGGCGACGAGTACCCCTTGCTCAAGCTCACCCCCGAGGCGTGGGCGGTGCTCAAGGGCGAGTCGAAGGTGAGGCTGATCGAACTGACGCGCGCCAAGGAGACCGGGCGCCGGGGCGCGTCGAGCACTTCGAGCCGGCAGACGCAAGCTCCCGCCCCCTCGGCGAGTGTGGATGCCGAGCTGTTCGAGGCGCTCCGGCAGCGCCGGCGCGAGTTGGCCGCCGAGGAGCGCATCCCGGCGTACCGCGTCTTCCCCGACACCGTGCTGCTGGCGATGGCCGGGGAGCGGCCGACCACGCCGGGGGCGATCCGGCAGATCACCGGCGTCGGCGAGGTGAAGTTCAAGGCCTACGGCGAGGCGTTCCTGAGCGTCATCAAGACTCACGTCGGCGCGAACCCGGCGCCCAAACTCGTGGCCGCGCCCCTGGGTCAGGTCTCGACCTCGCCGGCGCAGGCCGCGGCGCGGCGGCAGTTGGCGTACTCGCTCTTCCGCGACCGCAGCTACTTCGACGACGTGGTGGGCCAACTGTTGCTCTCCCCGGCCGTGGTGAGCGACTACCTGGTCGATTACATCAAGAGCGAGCGGCCCGACAGTATCGACCGCTGGGTGTCCGACGACATCTACCAGGAGGTCAACGCGGCCGTGCAGGCGGTCGGCACCGACAAGCTCAAGCCGATCTTCGACGCGCTCGGCGGGCAGGTAACATACGAGCAGATCAAGTGGACGCTGGCCCACGTGGAGGCGCACCGGGGGCGGTGAGGGCGGCGTGGCCCCGTCAGTCAAGCGACCTCACCCCCCCGCCTAGTCGCACCCCGCCACCTCGCCGCCCGCGCGGGTGCTGATCGCCGCCAACTGAAAGATGTCCATCTCTGCGCGCAGGCTCCGCACGCTACCGTCACTCAGAGCGAAGTTCGCAAGCCCGGTGTGCCGGCTGCCGTAGGCGCCCATGCGGTCCCAGGCGATGGTACTCTCGTCGGCGCCCCACGGCACCGGCGGCGGCTGCGCGCCGGCGGGGAGGTCCGGCGGCACGTAGGGCTTCGGGAACGTGAAGTTGATCGAGAACGAGCCGATGCTCAAAAGCGCCAGCCCCGCGTTGGGGCCGGGCGGCGGCGCCCACACGGCTGCTGAAATCGCGCTATCCAGCGGTGGGTTCGGCGGGGGGGCGAGCGGGGCTTTCAGGTAACTATCAAGGTTGGCGTCGCCGACGAGCTTTTCGCCGAACAACAGCGTGGTACTCGTGCCGTCGAGGATGTCCAGCAGCCGCACGCGGTTGGGCTTCTTCGCCGTCGAGAAGCCGAAGACGCCGTCGGACTTCGCGCGAGTCGCCGGGAAGGCTTTCGTCCCCGCGTTGCCGCCGTAGGTGCTCAGGCCCAGGGTAAAACTCCCGAACGCCACGGGGTTGCCGGGCAGCGTTTGCGACGGGCAGATCAGGCCGGGGAGCACGGTCGCCGCGACCGTCCCCTCGCCGCCGTAGTTCTTGGCCACGTTCGACTCGTCCCACTTCGCGCGCAGCGGCGCCTGTTCGAGGTACGGCAGCAACTCCACGAACAGAGTCGTGTGCCGCCCGTCGCGCCCTGGGTACGCGATCCCCGGCGGGCACGCCCCCTCGACATCGTGGTAGTTGTGGCACGCGAGGCCGAGTTGCTTCAGGTTGTTCTGGCACTTGATGCGGCTCGCCGCCTCGCGCACCTTCTGCACGGCGGGCAGGAGCAGGCCGATGAGGACGGCGATGATCGCAATCACCACCAGCAGTTCAATCAGCGTGAAGGCCCGGCGGGGCGCGGCGTGCGGCATGGCGGCGACTCGCGGGGAAACTGGCGACGGGCTGATGCGAATGCTAGACGATTGGCGAAGCGGGGCAAGCTGCGCGGGGGCGGAATCGGCAGCTCATACGTTCGGCGTGCGTCGGCTGGAACGATTGCGTCGGCTTTAGCGGCCGGCGGTAAGTCGCCCCGGCGTGCGAGCGCTGAGGGAGTAAGCTATGGGGGCGAGCACGATCAGGAGGACCACACCGTCGAACCACCCCGCCGGGATACCGAAGGCGCGGCGCCCGGCGAGGTTCGTCAGGGCCGCCGAGAAGAACGCCCACTCCCGCGCGTAGATTGTGCGCGCCGAAGACCACCTTGCCCCCAAGCCGTTCGGCCCCTCGCGCGGCGCCGGGGACTCCGCCATCGCGTCGTCGGTACCGGCCTTGAGGTTGACGGCTGCGCACGCGCCGTTGGGGCTGGTGCCGGTGAGCAGGTGTTCGGACATCGGCCGTTCTCGGATTACTGAGCGGGGGGTGTCAGCCCATGAACTGCCCCAGGAACTTCGCCGACTGCCGCAGGGCCCGCTTGCGGTCGGCCAGACTCCCCT
>CAXTPM010000288.1:0-6759 GCA_964245865.1 uncultured Fimbriiglobus sp.
CGGCCCCCGCGCCCACCCCCGTTATTGATGTCGTTGATGTCGCCCCCGCGGAGACTGCCGTTCCGGCGAGTCCCGACGCCCCCGCTCCGTTACCCCCCACGACCCTTCCAGTCGCCGCGAGCGGTTTCGCCACGCTCGGCCTGCTGCCGGCAGTGCTCGACGCCGTCACCGCGCTCGGCTACACCGAGCCGACGCCGATTCAACTCGAAGCGATTCCGCCTCTTTTGGAAGGGCGCGACCTGATCGGCCTCGCGGCGACGGGCACCGGCAAGACCGCGGCGTTCGCGCTGCCCATCGTCAACGCGCTCGCCAAGCGTGGCAAGCCGCGGCCCTCGCCGAGTGTCTTGGTGCTGGTGCCGACGCGCGAACTCGCCATGCAGGTGGCGACCGCGACGGCGAAGTACGGCAAGGCCCAGGGCGTGAACGTCGTCGCGGTCTACGGCGGCGCGGGGTTCGGCGACCAGGCGCGGGCGATCCGCAACGGCGCCGACGTGATCGTCGCCACACCTGGGCGGGCGCTCGACCACCTGCGCCGGGGTACCTTGAGCCTGTCAAACGTCTCGATGGCGGTGCTGGACGAGGCCGACGAAATGCTCGACATGGGCTTCGCCGACGACATCGACGCCCTGCTGAATGCCACGCCGACCGAGCGGCAGACGATGCTGTTCAGCGCCACCATGCCGCCCCGCATCGCGGCGATTGCCGAGAAGCACCTGCGCAAGCCGGTGCGCATCCAGGTGGCGCGGGCGGTGGTGCCCGAGGGCGAATTGCCGAAAGTGTCGCAGACGGTGTACTACGCCAACCGCGACTTCATGATGCAGGCCGTGGCGCGGGTGCTCGAATACGAAGACCCGACCTCGGCGATTGTGTTTTGCCGCACGCGGCACGAGGCCGACAGCCTCGCCGACGCGCTCCTGAGCCGGGGCTTCCGGCCGGAGTCGCTGCACGGCGGGTTGAGCCAGGAGCAGCGCGACCGGGTGATGAAGAAGTTCCGCTCGGGCGCCGCGAACTTGCTCGTGGCGACCGACGTGGCAGCGCGGGGACTCGATATCAACCACCTCTCGCACGTGGTGAACTTCCACGCGGCGCAGACTTCCGAGACCTACACGCACCGCATCGGCCGGGTCGGCCGCGCGGGCCGCGAGGGGGTGGCGATTACGGTGGCCGAGGCGCGCGAGTCGTTCCTGGTCCGCACCATCGAGCGGCAGACGCGCCTGAAAATTACCACCGTGCCGCTGCCCAACGTGGCGGCGCTGCAGGCCAAGCGCCTGGAGCGCACCCGCGAGCGGCTGCGCGAGGCGGTGCTGGCTGGCGGACTCGACGACTACAAGTCGGCGATCGAGCCGTTGTTCGGCGAGTTCAACGTGGTCGAACTCGCGCTCGCGGCGGTGAAACTCGCGCACGAGTCGGGCCGCTCCGACGAGGCGGACGTGGAGATTCCGGTTCCCCCGGCGCCCAGGGAATCGCGCGACTCGGGCAACGCTCGGGTCGGCAACGGCCGCGACTCGCGCGGCATGGGCGGTCCTCCGGGCGCGGGTGGCCCTGGGGGGCCGGGCCGGGGCGTGGGGCGCGGCATGGCGCGGCTATTCATGAGTGCGGGGCGCGACGCGGGCATCCAAAGGCGCGACGTGGTAGCGGCGATCGAGAGCGAGGTCGGCATCGGCTCGCGCGACATCGGGCCGATCGACATCGCCGAGCGCTTCACCCTCGTGGACGTGCCAAACGAAGTCGCGGATTACGCCATCGAGTCGTTGCAAGGGGTTCGCATTCGCGGTCGGAAACTGGCGGTGCGGCGTGACCGCGCGGCGGGCGGCCCGCCGGCGTAACCTTCCGACTGAGACTGGCTGGAACTCGTCCGGCGCGGGCGAGTTGCGACCAGTCGCGGTCGTGCGGCCGGAAATGTCCGAGGAATCGGGAACTATTCCGGCGGACAGGGCTTGCCTTTTTTCCCGACAAACCGATACTGCGTCCATCGAGTATTCAGACAAGCGGGGCCGGGCGCGAGCGGTGCCTGGTGTGACGCACGAACTTGCCGAAGGGGGGCGGCCCGACGGCGAGCGACTGCTCCACCAGGCACCGACTCGTGCCCGGCCCCCGCACTTCCCCGCTGTTATTCGTCGCGCCCTGTCGTCGGCAGCCACGTCGCGTTCAAGTCGAACGGGTAGAGCGGCGGTGGGCCTTCCGCACCCGAATCAGCCGCGAGTTCGGCGCGGTTGGCCCAGATCAGCACCGCCAAGTCGTCGGCGAGGTTCTGCGCGAACGCCCGGTCGCCGTCGGTGACGACCACCGCCGCCGCGCCGCCCGGCCCCAAGTGGAATCCGCTCGCCAGCACCAAAGGCATCTGCCGCTGCTCCTCGGCGAGTGCGTGGAGCGCCGCGAGCGCTGGCGAATCGGGCGGCGGGTTGCGCGTCGAGAGCGGCAGCGTAATGACGGCGAGCATGGGAATCTCGGAGTGCGGGTTGCGGAATGAGAAGACAGAACTAGTAGAAGGGGGCGTGAAAGCCCACCGTCGGCGACGGCGGGCTTTCACGCCCCTACTTCTCATTCCGTCTTCCGTTCCGCGCTCCGAACTCCGCGATCCGTACTCGGACGCTTGCCTTCTGCCCGCGAATCGGCGACAATGCCGGTGCCGACACCCGCCCGAACGTCAACTCTCCCCATGACGTGGACCGCCCGATGTTTCGCGCCTGCTTAGTTTTGTGCCTCGGACTCGCCGCCCCGGCAGCCGGTGCCGACGCGCCGCTGAAGTTCAACCGCGACATCCGGCCGATCCTCGCCGAGACGTGCTTTTCCTGCCACGGGCCGGACTCGGCCGCCCGCAAGGCCAAGCTGCGCCTGGACGACCGCGCCGCGGCGATCGACCGGGGTGCCATCGCGCCGGGCAAGCCCGACGAGTCGGAGTTGGCCAGTCGCCTAGACCTCGCGGACGACGACGAGTCGCGCATGCCGCCGCCGTCGTCGCACAAGAAGTTGACGGCCGAGCAGAAGGCGACCCTGAAGCGCTGGGTGGCCGAGGGGGCGGAGTACGAGCCGCACTGGGCATTCATCGCCCCGACCCGCCCGGCGGTGCCGGCCAAACTGAGTGACCCGAAGTGGGTGCGGACGCCGGTCGATGCGTTCGTTCTGGCCGAACTCGACAAGAGGGGGCTGAAGCCCGCGCCGGAGGCCGACCGACGCACGCTGGCCCGCCGCGCGGCACTCGACGCGATCGGAGTGCCGCCCGAGCCGGCGTGGGTGGAGGCGTTCGTCGGGGACACTTCGCCCGACGCCTACGAGAAGTACCTCGACAAGCTGCTGGCGATGCCGATGTGGGGCGAGCACCGGGGGCGCGTGTGGCTCGACGCGGCACGCTACGGCGACACGCACGGCATTCACATCGACAACTACCGCGAAATCTGGGCGTACCGCGACTGGGTGATCAACGCCTTCAACAAGAACCAGTCGTTCGACGAGTTCACGCGCGACCAGCTCGCGGGCGACCTGCGGCCCAAGCCCACCCTCGACCAACTCGTCGCCACGGGCTTCAACCGCTGCAACATCACCACCAGTGAGGGGGGCGCGATCAACGAGGAGTACCTCGTGCTGTACGCGCGCGACCGCACCGAGACGGCCGCGACGGTGTGGATGGGCCTGACAGTGGGGTGCGCCGTCTGCCACGACCACAAGTTCGACCCCGTGTCGCAGAAAGAGTTCTACGGGCTGTCGGCGTTCTTCAACAACACCACCCAGGCCGCGATGGACGGCAACGTCAAAGACACCCCGCCGGTGGTGTTCGTCCCCTCGGAGGGCGACCGCAAGGCGTGGGGCGAGTTCAAGGCGAAGCTCGACGCGGCGAATGCCAAGCGCGACGACTTGAAAGCCAAGGCGAAGTCGCGCTTCGAGGCGTGGCTGAAGGGTTCCAAGCCCGAGGCGTTCGACGCGCTGTTGCCGAAGGAGCAGCCGATTCTCGACGCGGCACTCGACGCGCTTCCGCCGGACCCAGTCAAAGGCGCGACCTTGAAGCCCGGCCCCGGCGGCGAGTCCACGAAAGCACTCGCGGTGGTGCCGGCCGAGGGGACGCTGCAACTGCCCCGCGAAGGCGACTTCGAGGCCGACGAGCCGTTCACGGTTAGCGCCTGGGTGCAGATTCCGATGCGGGCGCAGTCGGCGCCGATCCTCGCCCGAATGGACGGCGCGGCCAACCACCGGGGCTGGGATATTTGGTACGAGCCGGGTAGGATCGGCGTGCATCTCATTCACCACTGGCCGAACGACGCAATCAAGGTCGTCGCCGACATCCGCGCGAACGTCAACGAGTGGCACCACGTCGCGGTCGGCTACGACGGCAGCCGCAGGGCGTCGGGTGTGAGCATTTATGTGGACGGCGAGGCGCAACTCGCCAAAGTCGAGGCAAACCACGACGCGGTCAAGGGGACGATTCGCACCGACGCCCCGCTGCAACTGGCCGCGCGCAAAAACGCCCAGAGCCTGCGCGCGGCGCACTTCGCGGGGCTGCGCCTGGACGACCGGGTGCTGGCGGCCTCGGAGGTGTCGGGCGTGGCGCTGGCGACCAAGGCCCGCGCCCTGCTCGCCGGCCCGGCCGAGAAGCGTGGCGCGGCCGAGACGCAGACGCTGCTCAACGGCTACTTGCAGTTCGCCGAACCCGAGTACCAGGCGGCGCTCCGGGACGTGATAGCGCTGAAGAGGACCGAGGCGGGGTTCCGCACGCGCGGTACCGTGGCGCACGTGATGAATGAGAAGCCGCAAGCCCCCGAGGCGTTCGTGCTGTTCCGCGGCGACTACGACAAGCGCCGCGACAAGGTGGCCCCGCACACCCCCAAAGTTCTGCCGCCGCTGCCCGCGGGCGCGAAGGCCGACCGCCTCTCCCTCGCGGAGTGGCTCTTAAAGCCGGAGCACCCGCTGACCGCGCGCGTGACGGTCAACCGCTTCTGGCAGGAGCTGTTCGGCCAGGGGCTGGTGCGCAGCGCGGGCGACTTCGGCGTGACCGGCGAGACGCCGAGCCACCCGGAGCTACTCGACTGGCTGGCAACCGAGTTCCGCACCGGCGACACGCCGGTGAACGGCCTCGCCACGCCGTCGCCGTGGGACATCAAGCGGACATTCAAGCTGCTGATGCTCTCGAGCGCGTACCGCCAGAGTGCCGCGACGACGCCGGAGAAGCTGCGGCTCGACGGGGACAATCGCCTGGTATCGCGCGGGCCGCGCTTCCGCCTGGATGCGGAAGTCATCCGCGACTCGGCGCTGTCGGCGGCGGGGCTGCTCGTACCGAAAATCGGCGGGCCGAGCGTGCGGCCGTACCAGCCCGAGGGGGTGTGGGAGGCGGTCGCCATGAAGGAATCCGACACGAGCAAGTACCGCCCCGACAGCGGCGAGAGTTTATACCGCCGCAGTATGTACACGTTCTGGAAGCGCGCCGCGCCGCCGGCGTCGATGGAGATCATGAACGCGCCCAACCGCGAGACCTGCACGGTCAAGCGCGAGCGGACTAACACCCCGCTGCAAGCCCTTGTCACGCTCAACGACCCGCAGTTCGTGGAGGCGGCGCGCGTGCTGGCCGAGCGCGTGCTGGCCGGCCCCGGCGACGACGCGGCGCGGCTGAACGAGATCGCCCTGCGTGTGCTCAGCCGGCCGTTCAAGCCGGCCGAGTTGAGAATTGTGTTGCAGTCGCTCGACGGCCTCCGCAAACAGTACGCCGACGCGCCGGCTGAGGCCAAGGCGCTCCTCGCCGTCGGGGCGCGGCCGGCGAACGCCGCGATCAAGCCCGCCGAGTTGGCGGCGTGGACGATGCTAGTCAACGAGTTGTTGAACCTCGACGAAGCGCTCTGCAAGTAGCCCGACTCGGCACACTTCCCCGCCCGAGGATTTGCGATGTTCGACCTCACCGACGCCACCCGCCGGCAGTTCTTCGCCGCTACTGGGCTTTCGCTGGGCGCCGCCGCGATGGCGGCCCTGGCGGGCCGCGCCTCCGAGGCGGGCGGGGGCGTTAAGACGGGGCTGAACGCGGCGCTGGCGGCAACGCACTTCGCCCCGAAGGCGAAGAACATCATCTATCTGCACATGGTCGGCGGGCCGTCGCAGCTCGACCTATTCGACTACAAGCCGAAGCTCGGCGAGTTCTACGACAAGGACTTGCCGGAGAGCGTGCGCAACGGCCAGCGCCTCACGGGGATGACGAGTGGACAAGCGCGCTTCCCCGTCGCGCCGTCGAAATTCAAGTTCCACCAGCGCGGCCAGGCCGGCACCTGGATGACAGAACTGTTGCCCAACCTCGGCAAGTGGGCGGACGACTTGTGCGTAATTAAGTCGATGAACACCGAGGCGATCAACCACGAACCCGCCATCACGTTCATGCAGACCGGCAACCAGGTCACGGGCAAGCCGTGCCTCGGGGCGTGGATGAGTTACGGCTTGGGTTCGCTCAACCAGAACCTACCAACGTTCGTGGTGATGGTGGCGCAGCCGACGAACACCGAGCAGTTGCAGGCGATTAGTGCAAGATTATGGCAGCCGGGTTATTTGCCGGGCGAGCACGCGGGGGTGAGTTTCCGCAGCGCCGGCGACCCGATTCTGTACATCAACAACCCGCCGGGCGTGAGCAGTAAAGTGCGCCGCCAGACCTTAGACGGGCTGAAACAACTCAACGAACTCACGGCCAGCGAGTTCGCCGACCCCGAGACGCGCACGCGCATTGCGCAGTACGAAATGGCGTTCCGCATGCAGTCGAGCGTGCCCGACATCGCCGACATGAGTAGGGTGGGC
>CAXTPM010000289.1:0-3271 GCA_964245865.1 uncultured Fimbriiglobus sp.
TGGGGCACGCGCTGTTAATCGGGCGGCGGGCCGGGGGGCCGTGGGCCGGGCGGCTGGCGTGCGGCCTGGTGGCGTGCGACCCGAACCTGCTCGGCCACGCCGCGCTCGCCACCACCGACATCGCCGTCACCGCGCTGACCCTCGCGCTCTACCACCACGCCGGGGCCGGGCGCGACGGCCGGTGGCTGCGGCGCGTGCTGGCGCCGGGGGCGCTGCTGGGGCTGGCGATTCTGGCGAAGGCGTCGGCGCTCTTGTACGGACCCATCTTGCTGGTGGTGGTCGAGGCGGCGCGGTGGCACCGGGCGGCGCTCGGGGGCCAGGTGCTGCGGTCGGCGCTGCACCTGGCGCAAGTCGGCGCCGTCGGGGCGGCGGTGGCACTCCTGTACTGCGGCTGGTCGTCGGGGCCGGACTCGGCATTGGCCCAGTCGGTAATGTGGCTACCGGCCTCCGACCCGGCGGCGGGCTGGGCGGCGCGCCGGGTCGCCTCGGGGGGCGGGGCGCCGAACGCGCTCGTGCCGGTGCTGTTCCAGTCGGCGCAGAACCGCGCGGGGCGGGGGTGCCGGCTGCCGTGGGGCTACTCGCACGCGCCCGTGTGGTACTACTTCCCGCTGGTGCTGATGCTGAAACTGCCGACCGCGACGCTGCTCGTGGCGGCGGCGGGCCTGGCCGGCCGGGCGCGGGGGTGGCGGTCGCCCCTGGGCGCGGCGGCGCTCCTATTCCTGCTAGCGAGCCTCGGCGCGCGGCTGCCGCTAGGGGTGCGGGTAGTTTTCCCGCTGGTGGGAGTCGGCACCGTCGCGGCGGCGGCGGCACTCGTGCGCCCGCCGGCTCCGCGCTGGGCGCTCGGCCTGGGCGCCGGGGCGCTACTGGTCGGCGCGGCCACCGCGGCGCGGGCGTGGCCCGACGGGCTGGTCTACTTCAACCCGCTCGCCGGGGGGCCGGGCGCCGGGTACCAGCTTCTGGGGGACTCGAACGTCGATTGGGGCCACGGCCTGCCGGAGTTGGCGCGCTGGCACGGCGAGCACGGCCGGCCCGCGCTGGCGGTGTGGTACTGGGGGACCGACCCGGCCGCCCACGGGCCGCCGTTCGCGCGGTACGACCTCGAGTCGGCCCCCCCCGCGACCCCCGAGTCGCTCCCCGCCCTCACCGGCCCGGCGCTACTGGCCGTGGCGACCGGGCACCTCGCCGGCGACCCCGACGGCCCCGCGTCGCGCCGCGGGCTGGTCGAGTGGCTGGGGCGCCAGCCGGTGGCCGGGCGCACGGGGACGTTTGTCATCTACGACATGCGGCACGCGCGCTGAGCCGGGCGACTCGTCGCCGTGGGACTCGGCCGCGACCGCCCCCGATTTGCCGTCTTGTAGCCGGCGGTCCTGCGGCTCGATGACGGCGATTCGACTCGCCCACCGAGAAGGCCGCGTAGCCCGCCTACCAGGCGAACCCCGCCCCGGCGGAGTCTTTCGGCCACACCGATGACCGCTTTTTGACGACTTCGACCACCTCCGTGAGCGGCCGCGTACGGCTCAGTCCGAACAGCGGGTGTGCGTGGTCCGGCACCCCGCCGACGGCCAGGGGCATACACCCCGCACCGCTCAGCGCGCCGACCGTGTAATCGAACGCGCCAGGCCGGGACTCGTCGGCCAAGAACGGCTCACGCCCCTTGGGTAACCCCCGGCAACGCCGCCGGCTGCCGGCTCACCCCTCGTCCCGGCTCACGTCGTCCAGCGCTGCTTCCAGCCCGCGGATCGTGTCGCGCACGTTCTCGGTGGAAGGGTTAATCTCCATCGCCTGCCGGAACGCTCGGAGTGCGGCACGGGGTTTGCGCATCCGCAGGTAGCACTGCCCCATCCCGGCGGCGGCGCCGAAGTGGTGGGGGTTCAGTTGCAGCACCGTCTCGCAGTCCTTCACCGCCAGCCCGTAGTCGCCACGCCGGTACTCCAGAATCGCCCGCTGGTTGTAGGCCTCGGCGAACATCGGGGCCATGCGCACCAGCGCGTCCAACTCGGCGATGCTCTGCGACAGCTCGCCGTGCTGGAGGGCTTGTTGCAGCAGGTGGTTCTGCTCGGCGGTGCCGGCGCGGAACCAGAGTTCCCACATGCTGTCGGTGGCGAACTTCCGCACCAGGGTGTCGGGGTCGCGCAGTGCCGCGGCGAGCGCGGAGTTGCTGCCCATGCTGCCGACCAGCCCGAGCGCGAGTGCCGCGGCCCGGCGGCTGGTGGTGTCGGTGCTCTTCAGCAACCGTTGGAGGGTGCCCTCGGAGTAGTGCGCCTTGGTCGCGTCGGCGAAGCGGTTCATCCCCGCGAGCATCCCGGCCTGGAGCAAGTCCGGGTCGTCGCCGTGGTGCGGCTGCGGCAGGCGGGTGTAGAACTCGACGAGTCGGGGCGCTAACACGGCGAATCCTCGGGTGCCCGTGCCACACTCAAGTGGGGGGCGAACAAGCGTCGGCAAACTCGGCACATCCGGCGGCACGTACAGTGAGTGCGAATCCGGCGCCGCACCCGCGCCGCAGTCACACTGGCAGTGGCGCCGGCCCTGTTCAGTCGTAGTGGAAGTTCACTTCCCCTGTTGCGAAAATGACCCGCCCCGCCCGATTCGCCCCCGTCACGCGCGTCACAACCGATTCGGTCACGCCAGATTACGACGACCCGCCGAATTGCACCGACCGCGCGAACCGCGCCACCCCTCAGAATTGCCAACTCTGCTGCGGGTCCGCGCGAGTTTAGCGGGTTTGCGGCCTTGCAGGTTGTAGGGGCGCCGGGCTGCCGCGCGCGAGTTCTGAGCGGGCTATGAGACTTACCTGGCCTCAGTAGACCGCCCCCCGGCCCCAGGGTTATAGTAACTCTAATGACCCACCGGCCCCTCTTACACCCCGAACCCGAGACCCCCGATGCGCCGCCCGCGCCTGACTGCCGCCCGTGTTGCTCTCGGCCTTACCTTGGGCCTCGGGGCGACTCCGGCGTCCGCCCAAGAAGTCGTCGTGATGCAACCCCCGACCGGCGGCATGGGCGGCGGTCGCGGCCCCGGCGGCTGGGGCGGCGGTCCCCCCGGCGACCCGAGTGTGTGGCAGGAGGCGTCGTTCAAGCGCCTCGACACCGACGGCGACGGCAAGATTAGCCGCGCCGAGTGGACCTCCAACCCGCGCCTGAAGGACCGCAACTTCGACGAGGCCGACCTCAACAAAGACGGCTTCGTCGCGCTCGACGAGTACAAGGCTGGGATGAACGCGATGATGGCCAAGGGTGGCTTCGGCGGCGACCGCGGTCGCCGCGGCCCCGGC
>CAXTPM010000289.1:3281-6736 GCA_964245865.1 uncultured Fimbriiglobus sp.
GGCGGTAACTCGCCGACTCCCGGCGCGCCCGAAGCGGCCCCGCAGCCGGTTGTCGTCCCCGGCGCCCCGCCGCAGCCCGGTGCCCCCGCCCCCGAGGCGCCGCGCCGCAAGGCCGAGATCCCCGACGAGCCGAAGCCGGTCGTGAACCGCTTCGGCCACATGCCCAAGGAGTTGCCCGAGTGGTTCGGCACCCTCGACGGCGACCGCGACGGCATGGTGGCCCTTTACGAGTGGCGCCGCGACAAGAAGCACACCATCGCCGAGTTCGCCGCGATGGACCTCAACGGCGACGGCTACCTGACGGCCGAGGAGTGGATGCGCGCCGAGAAGTTGAAGCTCGATAAGCCGGGCGCCACGGTCGTCGCCGCGAAGCCGTCCACCCGCAGGAACGGCAAGCCGGTCCCGGCCGAGAAGGGCGACAAGGCTGACACCGCCAAGCCGGAACGCGCTCGCGGCCAGCGCGCCAGCACCGACGCGCCGCCCTCCGGCAAGAACCCGTTCATGCAGTAGGTGCGGCCACCTTAGATTTCCGAGCGGGGGCTGACACCCCTGCTCGGAAATCCGAAGACGCCCCGCCCCCTCCTTCCTATCACATCCCCAAAGGAGGGCCAACACCATGCCCACGCTCGAAGTCGAAGGCGCCGGGTCGTTCGAGGTTCCGGCCGGCACGCGCCTGGTGCTCGCCCTCACCGACATCGCCAAGATCGACCAACTCCACGCCTGCGGCGGCGTCGGCAAGTGCACCACCTGCAAGGTCGAGTTCACCGCCGGCGAGCCGATCCGCATGACCGCCGCCGAGAAGGCAGTAGTGTCGGCTAAGGGACTCACCGGCGTGAGGCTCAGTTGCCAGATCGCCTGCGACACCGACATGGCCGTGCGAGCGATTAGCCGGCTCGCGGGTTCGGCGCGCGTCGATGCGGGCAAGCGGCCGGCCGACGGCATCCAGCCGGAGCCGGTGTGGGCGGAGATGTAGTTACCGATCCACCGAGACTTGGCTGGGCCACCACGGAGGGGAGCCGATGCGACTTGTTATCATGTTGGCCTGTCTGACGGCACTTGTCCGCCCCGGCGCCGAGCCGGGGCTGGGCGACGTGCTCAGAGCGCAGGGGTACACCGCCATTCCGCTCTCGGTCGCGGACCACGGCACGCTGTACGCGGCTGTGCGGCTCAACGGGTTCAACCGAGAAATGCTGTTGCTCGTGGACACGGGCGCGGCAATCGAGTTGTCGGTCAACCGCGCCGCCGCCGAGGCCATCGGCATCCGCGTACCCGAAATCGACACGGGGATGACCGCCGGCAACGGCTTGCCAGTCGAAGCGGGGCAGAGTCAGGTCGATGTCCTATCGTTCGTCGCGGCGGACTACGTCGTCCGCAGCCCGCAGACGCTGTGGGTGAACGACGGTCTGAAGGCCGAAGTCGTGGTCGCCGATGCGCGGGGCGCGGAGAAGTCTGTCGCCATCGACGGCCTTCTCGGGCAACTGTTTCTCCGCCAGCACTCGGCCGTCATCGACAACGACGCGGCGGTAATGTACCTCATGCCGCCCCAAAAGAAAGACGCGGCCCAGCTCGCCGGAGAATGGGAGTGCGCCGGCGGCGAGTGCGCCGGTACCCCGCTACCCGCCCCGGAAAGGGGCCGGCTCAGCGTCACCGCCGAGGGGTCGATCCGTGCCCAGTTGGGCGACCGCACGTGGTCGGGGTATTACACCATCGACCCCAGGGCGTCCGCCAGGGCGATTTGGGTGACGGATCGGGCCAAGCCCGACGCGACTCGGCCTTACCAAATCATCACAGGTGGCTTGTACTCGGTACAAGGCGACCGACTCCGACTGTGCCTGATGGACACCGGGCTTGGGTCTCTCTCGCCAACAGATTACAGCGCCCAAATGTTCCCGACCAAATTAGAGTCCAAAGCCGGCTCCCGCCACGCCTACTACGAGTTCCGCCGCAAGCCGAAGCCCCCGGCCGAACTCGCCCCGCCGCCGCGCCTCGTCCGATAGCCATTTTCGGCGCCGGGGTGCCGGTTAGTCCGCCGCGCCGCACCCGCGCGGCGAACTAATCCGCCCGAACCGTTCCCATCCCTCTCGGTTCGGGCTATACTGCGCCTCATCCGGCCCGCGTTGCGCCCCGGCTACGCCCCTGCATCCCCGACGAGTCCGGCGTGAAAGCCATCATTTCCGACATCCACAGTAACCTCGAAGCCCTCCAGGCGGTGCTCGCCGACATCCAGGCGCAGGGGATCACCGAGATTTACTGCCTCGGCGACGTGGTCGGCTACGGCCCCAACCCGCGCGAGTGCGTCGATCTCGTGACCCGCTGCAAGCTGGTGCTGATGGGCAACCACGACCAGGGCGCGATGTTCGACCCCGACGGCTTCAACGCCAGCGCCGAGAAGGCCATCTTCTGGACGCGCGCCCAACTCGAGAACGGCCCCGAGCCGCGTGCCGTGCGCGAGAAGCGCTGGGAGTACCTGGCCGAGCGCCCGCGCACCCACCGCGAGAACGGGTACCTGTTCGTCCACGGCTCGGCGCGCAACCCGCTGAGTGAGTACGTGTTCCCCGAGGACGTGTACAACCAGCGCAAGATGGAGCGCATTTTCGCGCTCGTGGATCAGTACTGTTTCCAGGGGCACACGCACGTGCCGGGGATTTTCACCGAGGGCTTGCAGTTCCTCTCGCCCGACGACTTCGGCGGCACGCACAAGCTCGACGGCACGAAAACCCTGTGCAACGTCGGCTCGGTCGGCCAGCCGCGCGACGGCAACTGGAAGGCGTGCTATGTGGTCCTCAACCCCGACGAGCAGACGATTACCTACCAGCGCGTCGAGTACGATGTCGATACGACCGTGAAGAAGATTTACGACATCGCCGACCTCGAAAACTTCCTCGGCGACCGGCTGCGCGAGGGTCGTTAGAATGGCCCTCGACCGCGCCGACTGGCACTCAGGCGGTGAGTTCCCCGACGACCTACCCCCCGAGGCCGGCGGCACCCACATCGGCATGTTCCTCGCCTGGGCCGTCCTGAGCGGCCTCCAGGGCGAGTTCCACGACGACGAATCGGCCGACGAACTCGACGCCCTCCGCGCCCGGCGAATCACGGGCCGCGAGTTCCTGTTCCGGGCGTGCGACGGCAAGTTCTGGGCGGACGACTTGAACGCCGAGGGCAACGAGTTCGCCGCGAGCTACTACTCCGGCCCGGATGGCGCCGGCTACGGCGCGTACATCGGCGACTACCAAAATGCTCTGGCGCTCAACCTGCCGAACCTCTACCACGTCGCCGACACTTGGGACAATTACGAACTGATCGCCTCGGTGATCGACTGGCGCTACGCCGAGTGGCGGGCCGGCCGCGAGTGAGCACCGACCCGAGCGGGGGGCATCATCCACTCCGATTCTTCCCCGCCCGTCCCTTGTGACCCCATTCGCCGCGCGTATCATCACGGTATGCGCCAAAATCTG
>CAXTPM010000290.1:0-595 GCA_964245865.1 uncultured Fimbriiglobus sp.
CGTCGGAGCGCCGGGCGGCGCGCGGCCACCTGCCGGCAGACCCCACCGCGCTCCAGGCGCTCACCGCACTGCGGGAGTTGCGCGACGGGGGCCGGGTGCCCGAGGCGCGGCGCGCGGAGTTGGACCGCGACATCGACGCACTGGAGGCCGCATACTTCTCGCCGGAGTCGGCGGCGGTCGATTTGCGCGCGGCGGTGGCGAAGTGGTCGTGACGGCGTGGGCGTCCCAGTTACGATGCCCTCATCCCAGCACCCAATAAAGGCTTCCGCCGTGCCCCGCCCCGCTCGCGCCGGCCTCACCAAAGTCGAACTCCTCGTCGTGATCGGCATCATCGCGGTCGTGATCGGGCTGCTGCTCCCGAACGTCCGTAGGGTGCGTGAAGCATCCACGCGGGCGCAGTGCCAGAACAACCTCAAGCAACTCCTGCTCGGGCTGCACGCCTACGAGCACGCGGGCCGGCCGGGCCTGCCCAACTTGCGGCAACTGCCGGCGGGCTGCGTCGGGGCGGGGGAGACGCCCGAGGAGCGGCTGAGTTGGATGGTCGAACTGCTGCCGTACATCGAGCAGAACGAGTTGCACCGCCGCATCGACCCCG
>CAXTPM010000290.1:605-6724 GCA_964245865.1 uncultured Fimbriiglobus sp.
GGAATCTCGACGCGGCGGGCACTTTGGTGAAGACGTTCGTTTGCCTTGAGGCGAGCGGGGGCGGCGCGCCCGGCCCCGTGACTTGCTACGTCGCCATGGCCGGCCTCGGCGCCGACGCCGCGAGTCGGCCGGCGGGGGCGCCCGGCAACGGCTTCCTCGGCTTCGACCGTGCGGTCTCGCTGATGTCAATGACCGACGGTACCTCGAACACCGTCGCCCTGACCGAAACCCGCGCCGGCCTCGGGCCGTGGGCGCGCGGTGGGTTCTCGAACTTGCGCGGCTTCGACCCGGCCGACGTGCCGCTCGCCGGGGAGGGCCGGCCGTTCGGCGGGCACGCCGGGGGCTTTAACGTGGGCATGGCCGACGGCTCGGTGCGCTTCCTGCGCGGTTCGATCGAGCCCAGACAGTTCGCGGCGGCGGTCACAATCAGTGGCGGCGAGTCGGTCGATTTCGACGCGGCTGCCCCGTGAGTGCCCGCGCCCTCGCCGGCGTGCTGCGTGCCCTCACCGCCGTGCTGATCCTGCGCGTGCTCGTCTCGATTCTGGCGAACTACCCCGACTACTTCCCGCCGAACGTCGCCTCGCTGTTCCTCGGAGGCCGCGAGGCGACGTTCCGCGGCGGCTACCGGGTCGCGTTCTACGCCCACATCCTCAGCGCCCCCGCGGTCCTCGCCGGCGGGCTGGTGCTCTTGAGCGAGTCGGTTCGCCGCCGGTGGCCGCGTTGGCACCGCGTCCTCGGCCGCTTGCACGTCTCACTCCTACTCGCCGTGATGCTGCCGAGCGGGGCGCTCATGAGTCGGCACGCCTTCGCAGGCTGGCCGGCGGGGCTGAGTTTCCTGCTGCTCTCGCTCGCCACGGCCACCTGCGCGGTGCTTGGGGTGGCGAGCGCCCGCGCGGGGCGGTACGATTCGCACCGGCGGTGGATGGTCCGCTGCTACACACTCATTTGCTCGGCGGTCGTCCTGCGGCTCGTGTCCGGGGCGGCGAGTGCCGCCGGGGTGGCGGACGCCGAGGCCGCGTACACCGCCGCGGCGTGGGCCAGTTGGCTCGGGCCGCTGGCCGTCACCGAGGCCGTGCTGCGCCGCCGGGCCGCCTCGTGAGGAGATTGACCGTGAACCGACGCACCGTAATCGGGGCCGCACTTTTGGCCGCGCTCGCCGCCGGACTCGGCCGGGCCGAAACGCCCGGCAAAACTGGGAGCCGGCTGATGCGCGCCGAGGCCGACGACTTTCTGGCGCTGCACAACGCCGCGCGCAAGGAAGTCGGCGCCGGCGAACTCCGCTGGTCGGCCGACCTCGCCGCGTTCGCGCAAGCCTGGGCCGACGAACTCGCCCGCACCGGGGACTTTAAGCACCGCCCGCGCGCCGACGGCCCGTTCAAGCAGAAGTACGGCGAGAACATCGCCATGATGTCCGGCGGTGGTGCCGACAAGGTGGCGACCGGCGGCGTGAAACTCTGGCTGGCCGAGAAGGGCGACCACGCGGCGGGAAGCGTGATTCCCGCCGACTTCGCGGGCTTCAAGGCGGGCCACTACACCCAGACGGTGTCGAAGGCCACCAAACTCGCCGGCGCCGGCAAAGCCCAACTGACTGCCGGGGACGACAAGGGCGCGTGGGTGCTGGTGGCCAACTACGACCCGCCGGGGAACGTCGTCGGCGCGAGGCCGTACTAGCGGTCTATTGCGGCGGTCCAACGCTAGGAACGCCGCTGCGGGCCGATTCGGGCCACGCGATTCGGCACTCCGGCCGGCCGGCGCGTAGACTGTGGGGGCCGGAACCGCCCCCCGCACCCGAGTCCCAGTCCGCCGTGGCCAGCAGTTACCAGACCGCCGAGACGCTGTGGGACTCCGCCGGCCCGTGCTTGTACTCGGCGGTGCTGGACGCGCGCTCGCCGGCGGAGTTCGCCGAGGACCGCGTTCCGGGCGCGATCAACCTGCCCGTCCTGAGCGACGCCGAGCGCGCGGAAGTCGGCACCCTGTACGCCGCCGGGGAGGGGGGCGGCGCGTTCGCCGCGCGCCGACTCGGGGCCGGGCTGGTGTCGGCCAACATCGCGCGCCACTTCGCCGGGTACCTCGCCGACCGGCCGCGCGACTTCCGGCCGCTGGTGTACTGCTGGCGCGGCGGGCAGCGCTCGGCGAGCCTGGCCACGGTCCTGAGTGCAGTCGGGTGGCGTGTGACGGTGCTCAAAGGGGGCTACAAGACCTACCGCGCTCACGTGAGGCGCCGGCTGGGCGAACTGCTGCCGGGCCTCGACTACCGATTGATCGGGGGCGCCACCGGCACCGGCAAGACCCGGCTGCTGGGCCACCTGGCGGCGCGCGGGGCGCAGGTGCTCGACCTCGAGGCGCTCGCCAACCACCGCGGCTCGGCGCTGGGCGGCGTCGGCCCGCAGCCGGCGCAGAAGTGGTTCGAGTCGCAACTGCTGCACGCGGTGGAGCGCTTCGACCCAACGCGGGTGGTGTGGGTCGAGGCCGAGAGCTGCCGCGTCGGGAACGTCTACCTACCGCCGGCACTCTGGGCGGCGATGAAAGTGGCCGGCGGGGTCGAGCTGCGCGCCCCAGTGCCCGCGCGCGTGGAACTCCTGGTGGCCGAGTACGCCGGGTGGGTGGCCGACCCGGCGGGGCTGCTCGCGGCCCTCGCGCCGTTCGCCAAGTGGCACGGCCCGCGCCGGGTGGCGGCGTGGGGCGCCCTGATCAAAGCCGGCGACTTCGCCCCGTTCGTGGCGGACATACTGGCGCACCACTACGACCCGCGCTACGCGGCCTCGGCCGGGGCGAGCTTCCCCAACGTGAGCGAGGTCGCGGAACTCGCCGGCACATCGGACGCCGTGTTGGGCGAGCTGGCGGCGCGGCTGGCCGGCACCCGGTCGGAGGCCGTGGCGAGTCCGCCGCCCGCGCGGGTAGCCAGGGCGGTCAGTACCGAGTAGGCGAGGGGGCGCACGCCGCTTCCCAAGTTCGGGGCACCTGACGCCGTTCGGGGAAGAGAACCGCAAGCTCCGGGCCGAGGACGGGCGGCTGGGCGAGGAGTGCGCCTGGGCCGGGGGACGGGGCGCGGATGGGACACCCGAACTGCGTCGCGAGCGGCGCCTCGGCCCGGCTCGGCGCCGGTAGGCCCGCCGGACAGTAGCCGGCGTGAGCGGGGAGCGGGTGCTGGTCCGACGACTTGCGCGCCCGACCAGACCAGGCCCAGCGCCTCGAGTCGGTCGTTCCGGCCCGTGAAGTGCACGGCCTCTCCCCTTGTGGTGCGACGCGGCGTTGGTAAGTAGGTAGACGCGGCCGTAAATCCGGCTGCCGCCCACCCCCAGGTTCTCGAGCCAGGCGCGGCCGCGGAGCAGCGTGGAATCGATCCGCCGCGAAAACTGAATCATGCGCCGCGGGCGCCGTACCGAGCCGGACTCGTAGCGCAAGGCCAAACGGCGACCAACTACGTAACCCCTAGATGGACTCGAAATGTCCCTGTGCCCGCCCATCCCCGGCCGGCTGTTCGGTCAACTGCCCCCGGTGCGAATCGAACGCACGACCCCCAGTTTAGGAATCAAGACCGGCCAGTCCGCGCCGGTCCAGCCCTGTCCGCAGCACCTATGATTCGAGGCTTTCCCCGCCCTCTACCGTCCGGGCCAGTCCGGTGACATCCGCCCCATTGGCGGTAGATTGGCGGTAGAGTCTGGACGCCTAGCACTGTGTCCTGGTCACTGCCTTGCGATTTTACTGGGGCCGGCGGATGGCCCCTATCTCACCAATCCCACCCCTGGCCGGCTAGACCGCCCCGCCCTTCTGCCGGGCGCCGTCGGCCCGCTTCACGACCCACCGTGACGAGCCGCCAGTGGTCGTGTCCGTGTCGAGCATGCGCCCGCCGAAGTTGCGGCGCTTGAAGTGCTTGAACTTGTAGCCCAGCGGCCGCGCTTTGAGTTCCCCGCAGAGGTCTTCGACCGCCGCGCGGAGTTCGGCCTGGGTGTCCTCGTCGGCCGGGTTCTGCTTCTTGCAATAGTCGATGATTGCGGCGCAGGTCATCCCCCGCCCGCAGAGGTCGATGGCCGTCATCGCTTCGATGATCGCCCGCATTGCCGCCGCGTCGAGGTCGCTGGCGTCCTGCATGGCCTGTCGCGTCTCGCCGGGGTCGGGCAGTCCCGCGAACACCACCGCCTCGCGCACCACCCCTGACCACGATTCGTAGCTCCCCCACGGCTCCAGTTTGTGAGTCGGTCGCCCGGCGCGGTGCCAGGCTCGCAGAACGGTCATGGCGCAGGAGAGGTAGAGGGGGCGGTTCTCGCGCGCGTACCGCCGGAGGTCGGGGTGCCTGAAGCCCCCCTTGGTCTCGGGGCGCTCGTCGGGCGTTTCGAGCCGCACGTGGCAGACCCGGCGCGACATGTCGGCGCTGAGTTGCACGTTGTTGCCGGTGCCGAACCACGTCACCGCGAGCGGCCCGTCGTAGGTCTTGTTCACCGTGAGGACGCGGTCCTTCCAGTGGTCGGAGGTCAGGGCCGAATCGAGAACGTCGCAGCCGACGCGGCCGGCCAAGTTGTCCAGCAGCACCAGTCGGTCCCCCTCTACCGCAAGTGCGGTAATCTTCTTGCGCATCTCCTCGCGGTCGCTCGTGTAGCTCATGACACCAAAACGCCGCCCGCTGACGACGATCGCCACCACGTCGGCCAGCAGCCCCTTTCCTACCCCGCGCACGTTGCCGTCGATCAGGAACATCGGCGCCGGCCCGTCGAACGCGAACCACGCCAGCGGCGTGAGCAACCCGGCGAGCCACGCGGAGAAGTGCGCGCCAGTCCCGAACGGGAAGTCGGACACCAGGCCGCGCAACTCTGCGACGGCGAGGGCCGCGTCGGCCTGGGTCGGCGACTCCGGCACCGCCAACTCAAGACCGGGTTCGAGCGCCACGTACAGCCGGGACTCGCGGTCGTATCCGTCGGCCGCCAGCACCGAGCCGTCGGGGAGGAAAGCCGGGTGCGGGACCACGCTGTCGAGCCGCCGCACGCGCGGCCAGTATTCCCGCGCGTGGATCGCCTCCACGCACCACCCCGGCGGGTGCGCGGCCGCCTCCTTCAAGTCCTCCCCGGCGCCGGATCGCTTGACGAACTTCACGCACCGGCTCAACCGCTCGCGGAGAGTCGGCTTGCGAATGTCGAACAGCACCGCCGCGCCGGGGGGCCGCCTGACTGCCGCCGTGTCGTCGGGTTCGCGGACCTGGCGCGTCACGGACACCAGCAGGCCGCCGCGCTGATAAATGTCGGGTTCGGCGGCGAGCGCGGCTTCGGCCTCGGCGTTGACGCGGTGCTCGTCGGCGCCCACCGCCACCACGGCCGGCGCGCCCCGACCAGGCTCGGGAGGGGGGTCAACTTCCCGAGCCGGCCCGGCCGTGGTCCGGCAACCGCTCCCGAAGTTGGGCTTCGAGTCGCGGGCGTTCGCCTTGTCGCGCAAGTACCCGCGCGGCCTGTCGAACGGCAGCGTGTTCGCCTCCCGGACTTTGCGCAGCACGTCCTTGCCGTCGTCGCCCCACGGCGGGACGCACCGGGGGTTGTACTCGCGCATCAGCAGGTCGAAGGCGGCTTCCTCGCCGATGTCGAACCCGTAGACCACCCCCCGCGCGGCGGTCAGCAGTTTGTCGCTGCCCCGCTGGCCCTGGACCGCCGGCTCGGCCTTAGCCAGCCACCGGCTCGCCCGCTTCATCAGGTGCGCGTCAACGGGGCCGGCCGGCTCGGGGCGGCTCGACCCGCGCGGGGCCGACGGCTCGCGCTTCGGCTTGCGGCACCACTCAATTAGCCACTCGGGCGCCGGCAAGAGCGGCCCGTCAGGGGGCGGGAGTTCCCAGGAGTAGTCGCCCAACTCTCCGGCGCTCGGCGGGGCCACGAACAGCCCGCCAGCGGCGGCGCGGGTGTCGATCTTTAGCCCCCGGTGGTTGGCGTAGTTGCCGAGGCCCGCGCCGTCCTCGGGGTAGGCGAAGAGGTAGTGTCTGCCGCCCCCCTGGCTGCGCGAGCGGCAGTTCGACACCTCCTCAGGCGTGGCGCCGTGGTCGCGGCAGAGTTGGTCGAACTGGGCGTTCCCCTCGTCGCCGTCGGGGCCGACCATCATCAGACCGGACTTGGGGCCGCAGGCCACGCCGACGTTGGAGTCCG
>CAXTPM010000291.1:0-712 GCA_964245865.1 uncultured Fimbriiglobus sp.
TTACACCGCTTGTCCCGTCCCACAGCGGCGTCGGCAGTCCGCCGGGGCCGCGTGGGCCGTAGGTCGCATTCCAACTCGCCCACTGCTGGCCGCTGAGTTCCCACTTGCCCCCCAGGCCCAGCACGCGCTCGAGCTGGCACTCGTGGCGGACGGTGTACACCGTGTCCCCGTCGAGGGTGCGCTTCGCGGGCCGCTCGAACCCCGTGGGGCCGGTGTACATGTTGCGGTCGCGGCTGAGGTTGGCCAACTGGAACGCGCGGAAGTCGAGGCCGTCGGGGCACTGTCCCCACGCGCCGCCGAAGACCTCGGGGTAGAACACCTGGAGCGCCACCGCCACCCAGCCGCCGGTGCTCCCGCCCGTGAGGTAGCGCGAGCCGGGCTTGCCGGCGCCGCGGAACTTGGCCTCGATTGCGGGCAAGACTTCCTCCACCAGCGCGTCGCCGTAGGGGCCGTTGACGGCGCTATTCACCTGGTACGGGTCGCCGAACGGGCCGGCGCCGTCGAGCTGGATTTGGACGAAGCGCGTGTCGCTCGGCGTCCGCTGCGCGCTGGTGTAGCGCTGGCCGAAGCCGCCGATGTGGACGACGACAGGGTAGCGGCGCTCCGGCTCGTCGGCGAACTTCGCGGGCAGCACCACCCCGACACGCACTTTCATCGGCCGGCCGTGGAACGCGCTCAGCTTCGGCGAGTCGATGGCTAGGTACTTGTGCGT
>CAXTPM010000291.1:722-6709 GCA_964245865.1 uncultured Fimbriiglobus sp.
GGTGTCCGGCGGCACCCGCTCGGGGGCCGTCTCGGATAGTATCAGCGTGGCGGGTTCGCCGCCGAGTTTGAGCTTGCGCGACGGGGCGAGGCGATTGCCGGGGGCGCCCGTCAGCCACAGGTCGCGGTTGACCATCAGCGCCGCGCGCACGGTGTACTCGCCGGGCTTCAACTCGTCGAATGCCTTGTCGTTGGGGAATGCCACGATGCCGCCCTCGACTGCAACCGTCTCGCCGGGCTTGATCGTGAGGTCGCGGCCGATCACCACGGTCGAGCGCGCCTCGGCGTCGGTGAAGCTCGGCTCGCCGGTCGCGGTGCCGATGGCGACCACCAGCCGCCCGCTGAGGGCGGGGCCGTCGCCCGCCGGCAGCATCACTGCGAGTTTTGGCGGCGCGGCGGTGACCACGCTGGCAGTCAGTAAAGCGGCGACCAGGGCGGGGCACTTCATGCGAGGCTCGGGGTGACGAGGTCGAGTTCGGTCGGCGGTTCGGTCAACAACCACGCGCGCACGAGCGGCGGCGCGAGGCTGACAATCACCCACGGCAAACGGTCGCCGTAGGGGTTGCCGGCGAGGTCGGCGGCGCTCGGCACCGGCGGGCTGGCCGGGTGCGAATGTACGATTGCCAGCAGTTCCAGGCGCTCGGCCCGCATCAACTTGTGGGCGGCGAGTGCGGACTGCGGCGAGGTGCGGAACTCGCGCGGCGATTGCAACTCGTTTGCCAGCGGCAAATAACTCGTGGCGGTCAGTCCCGCCGGGCCGGCCAAGTACCCTACCGATTCGCGCGGCGTCTCTGCTTGCGCGTGGCGGACGATCTCGGTGCGCAGGACTTCGGGCAGGACGAACGCGGCCATGCGACTAGACTACGAACCATGCGTCCCCTGTTCCACGCGGTGCTGCTGCGCCCGCAGATCCCGCCGAACGCCGGGAACGCCGCGCGCACCTGCGCCGCACTCGGGGCGCGCTTGCACCTCGTCGGCCCGCTGGGCTTTGCGATCACCGACGCGCACCTGAAGCGCGCCGGCCTCGACTACTGGCCGAAGGTCGATTGGAAGCAGTACCCCGACTGGGCCGCGTTCCGCGCGGAGTTTCTCACCGACTTCGCCGGCACGCTGTGGCTGATCGACAACCCCGCGCCGCGACACTACACCGACGCCGAGTTCCAAGTCGGCGATGCATTCCTGTTCGGCGGCGAGGTCGAGGGGCTGCCGGCGGACACCCGCGCCGAGTTCGCCGCGAGCCTCGTGGACATCCCGATGCCGACGGGGAACGTGCGCAGCCTGAATCTCTCGACGAGTGTGGGGGTAGTGCTGTACGAGGCGCTGCGGCAGACCTCGGCGCGTCACGCTCAGTAGAACCGGCGCCACGGGGCCGAAGTCGCCGGGGCGACTTCGTTCGGATCGCACTCGCCGCCAAGCCGCGCGGGGCGCCGTGCCGATCCCACGCCCATGCCAACCGCCGCACCCGTTGATGAGATTCGCCGCCGACTCGCCGAGTTGGACGAACTCGTCGCCGACCAGTTCGACCTCACCGAGTCGCCTCTGACGGTGCGCGGCAAGGTCGTCGGCCAGTTGTACCAACTGCACGGCCCGCGCGACGTGACGCCGCAAGCGATTTGGACTGCGGCCGACGGCGCGGTGCGCTACTACGACTCGGCCGGCGTGCGGCGCGGCTAGCTACTTCGCAAAGCGGATGCGGCAGCCGCGCGCCAGCGTCTCGGCCTTCGGCGGCTTCCGCCCGCCCAACAGCGCGTCGAGCGCCGATTCGAGGTGCCTGGCCCCCGGCTCGCGCGGCGGCGCCTGCTCGTCAAGTGCGCCTTGGTAGACGATTTTGCGCGCGGGGTCGAGCACGAAGAACTCCGGCGTGTACCGCGCGCAACGACTTCGCCAACTCCTGCGAATCGTCGCGCACGTACACGAACGGGAACTGCCGCTTCTTGGCGTAGGCGCTCAGCATCTCCAGTTGGTCGGCCGGCTCGCGGTTGGGGTTCACCGCCACGACCTCGACGCCCTTCTCGGCGTAGCGCTTGGCGAGGTCGATGATTCGGTCTTCGTAGCCGACCGCGACGGGGCAACTGCTGCACGTGAACACGACCACCACGAACTTGGCACTATTGTGGTCGGACCACGAGTGCGGCTTGCCGTCGGTGCCGGGGAGCTTCTCCCATCTCGGCGCGGTGTCGCCGATCGCCAAGGCCGGGTTGAACTCGCCGCCCACCAGCGCGGCCACCACGAGTGCTGCGAACATTACAACTCCTAGCGGTTAGTAGCTCGGGACCATCATCGTGAACGGCCAGACATACGCCTGAATCGCCGTCATTAGACCGACGATGCAGGCGAGGAAGACGCTGTGCCCGACGACCGCGCGGAACAGGTCGGCCTCGCGGCCGACTTGGTTCGTGCCCGCCGCCGCCACGCAGATGCTCTGGGCGTCGATCATCTTGCCCATCACGCCGCCGGTGCTGTTGGCGGTGCAGATCAGCACTTCGGCTTGGGGCAGGGTCAGCCCCGACTCGGCGAACGCGCCGGCGGAATGCACTTGCAGGGCGGTGATCTTTTGCAGGCTCCCGAACAGCGCGTTCGACCCCGCGTCGGTGCCGGTGAGGAACACCCCCAGCCAGCCCAAGATGGCCGCGAAGAACGGGTAGAAGGCGCCGGTCTGGGCAAACGCCGCCCCGAGGGTCGCATCGACGCCGCTGTATTTCGTCACGTAACTGAGTGCAATCATGCAGGTGATGGTCGGGATCGGCACCGCCATCTGCCGGGCGGTGCGCGACAGGGTGCGCGACAATACCGCCCGGCCGGGGCGCACCAGCACGGCCGTGACGACCGCCGCCAGCACCACGGCCGTGCCGGGGGCGGTCAGCCAGGGGAAGCGGAACACCGCGCGCTCGGGGTCGGCGCTGCGCTCGCCGCCCTTCACCACGCGCAGCGCCTCGGGCCGCAGCACCAGCTTGTCGAGCGCCGGCACCGGCACGTCGGTGATGCTCTCGAACGGCCCCAGCCGGATCGGCCCGCCGCGCGCCTCGAACTGACGGGCCACCCCGGAGAGCGCGAGCGTGACGGCCAGCACGCCGAACGGCAGCCACGCCCACGCCACGCGCCGAGCGGTCATCGGCACCCGCCCCGGCGCCTCCGCGGACCCGGCGAAGCGCCACTCGGTGGCCGGCCTCCAGGTGAACTTCAGGAACAGCGCCGAGATCACCAGGCTCCCAATGCCGCCCGCGACATCGGTGAGCGGCCAGACCGAGACCCCCGGCACCCACTCGTGGAAGGTGCCGAACAGGTACTGCAACGCCGCGAACGACCCGCCGCCGACGATTAGAATCGGCCACACCGCGAGCGTGTCGCGCCAGGTGCAGAGGCACTTCACCATGTACACGGGGATCAGGCACGACAGGATCGGCAACTGGTGCGCGCACATGACACTGATCGTGTCGGCCGGGACGCCGGTGACGCTGCCGAGGGTGAGCACCGGCGTGCCGAGTCCGCCGTAGCAGACCGGCGAGGTGTTGGCGATCAGGCAGATCACCGCCGCGCGGAACGCCGGCACCCCGAACCCCGCCAGCATTGCCCCGCAGATCGCCACGGGGGCGCCGCTCCCCGCCGAGCCTTCGAGGAACGCGCCGAACGCGAAGCCGATCAGCACCGCCTGCACGCGCGTGTCGCCCGACAAGTTGCCGATGGACTGCCGGATCGCCTCGAACTGCCCGGTTTCGACCGACAAGTTGTACAAGAGCATCGAGCCGAACACCGTCCAGCCGATGGGCAAGAGGCCGAACTGCACGCCGTACACCAGCGCCATTGCCGCACTCCTGGCCGGCATCTCGTACACCGCCACCGCGACAACGAGGGCCACGACCGCCCCAGCGAACCCCGCCGCACTCGCCACCCAGCGCCGCCACACCAGGAGCGCCAGAAGCGTGACGACGGGCAGCGATGCGACCAGAGTTGAGGCCACTGGTGAGCCGAGGGGGTCGAGGCGCTGGAGGTACACGAGTCGGCCCGGCAGGCGAGGGGGAGGGGTGCCGGGCGTTGTAGGGGGCGGGGGCCGAGAATCAACGCGGCGGTCTGAGTCGGGATAGTGCGAACCAGGAAGCGGCCTGCGGCGCCGCGGGCGGGCGCGTTCTCAGAACTGCGTCCAGGCACGAAAAAACGGGCGGACCTCCGTTAAAGAGGCCCGCCCGCCGGGGGTCGCGCAGTCGGGGGCCGACTAGCGGTTGTTGCCGCTGCCGCTGCCGGCACCGTTCATCGACTGCTTGTCGAGCTTCTCCATGAGTTGCTCGCAGGTGGCGATGTGCTGCTCGATGATGCTCTGGGCGGTCTTGAGCGCGGGCAGCATCGCGGCACTCGAGTGGCGCTGGAACACCAGTACGTCGTCGAGCAGCCCTTGGTGCTCGTGCAGTTGGTCGCCGATGATCGCCTTGTCGAGCTTGACGCCGGTGTACTTCGCCATGTTCTTTTTGTAGTTGGCGATGCACTGGTCGATGACTTCGCCCTTCACGGTCAGAATGCTGCCGGCGGCGCCGTTGACTTGGACGGCGCCGACCGCGACGGTCGGGTTCATGCCGCCGGCCGGAGTCGTGCCGCTGCCGGCCGGGGCCGCGCCGCTGCCGGCCGGGGTCGGGTAGGCGAGGCCGAACTTCGTTTGCAGTTCGCCCTTGAGCGTCTCATGCTCCTGGATTTCGGAGTTCAGGAACGCCTTGACTTCCTGGTTCTCGGTGCGGCTGAGGGCGTACTTGGAAGTTTCGATTTGGCGGCGACCCTTGAAGAGCATCATGGCGCCGAGCAGCGGGTCTTCGCCCTGGGCCGAGCCGGCGGCGCCGCGGGCGCCGGCGATGCCCGGCTGGGTGCGGGTGGCGGGAACTTGGGCGCTGGCGACGGCGGCGAGGGCGACCACGGGGAGGGCGGCGGCGCCGGCGACGAGCGCGTCACGACGGGAAACGGTCACGGGAATATCCTCAACGATCGGGGGAGCGGGCGGGCCGGCCGTCACGTTGGCCGGGACCGCACGCAGTTGCAGCGGTCGTGCCGAAGCCGCGCGGAAACTCGATTTTGCCTCGTGCTGATTTGCTCAAAACTGTTCAAGTTCGCTTGCACTCGGCGGGAAGTCTGGGAGAGTTGTGGACCGTGCGGGTTCTGGGTCGAGTTTAGGGCGTCGAACTCACGCGGGCGCCCCATGCCGGCCACCGACCCGACACCAACTACCGGATACCCTGATGTCCCGCTCCAAACTGTTGGCCTTCGCCGCCTGCCTCGTACTCGGCTTCGCCTCCGGTTGCCAGCAGCGCACCAGCCCCGGCCTCGCGGCCCTCGAAGGGCGCGTCAACCGCCTGGAAAGCGACGTGCGCGCCGCCGAGCAGGCCCGCGACCTCGCCCTCGGCCGGGAGCGAGCCGCTGAGGCGAAGCTGCGCGACCTGTCCGCGAAGTTCGCCGAACTGACCCTGCGCATGGGCGGGCTGAGCAAGGAGCGCGACGCCTTGGTGAAGGAGCGCGACGGCCTCGCCGCCAGCCTCGCGGCCCGCACCGGCGAGCGCGACCACGCCGCCGGGCAACTCGACTCGTTCACCAAGGACTTGCGCACACTACTGGCGCGCGTCGAGTCGGCCGGGGCGCCGCCGTTGCCGGTGACGCGCGGCCCCGGTGCGGAGGGCGCGCTGACGGGGCTGAGCAAGTAGGGCGGACTCCGTTTCCGGCGAGCGTAGGTGCGCCAGTTCCAGACCCACAAGCCCCAGGGCTTCGCCCTGAGTTCTAGGTCTTGAGTCTCGGCTTTCGGTTCCCCTTGACCCCGCCGCCCCGCCCGCTGTACCCTGCCGCGCCCACCCCACCGCCCACCCCGGAGAGGCACGGATGCCCCGCCGCAGCCCCATCGCGCTGACCGCGCTCGAAGCCCGCGAAGTCCCCGCCGCCGGCCAGTTCGCCGACCTGATGCCCGGTGTGTGGGGGTCGTACCCGCACGACTTCGCCACCTCGGGCAAGACACTGTTCTTC
>CAXTPM010000292.1:0-6687 GCA_964245865.1 uncultured Fimbriiglobus sp.
ACATCCACTACGCCGGGGTGAGCTGCCAGAACCTCATGAAGGGCAACTACGCGGCGTGCTGGGGCGGCGGGACGTTCGGCGAGTCGGCGGCGTTCGGCGGCGGGGCCAAGGCGAGCGGCGTGTTCAACCTCGCCAAGGTGGTGAAGTGGCCCTACCTCGCCCGTCTGGGGGTGGGCAAGGGGACCAAGATCGTCGGCATCTCCGACGGCAGCTCGAACACCGCGATGCTCTCCGAACTCTTGCCGTGGTCCGAGCCGACCGACGGCACGAACGCCGACAGCCCCGAGGGGCGCAACAACGACGTGCGCGGGGCGGTGATCATGCCCGCCGCCGGGGGGAACATGTTCCTGACCTACACGCCGCCCAACACCAAGACCCCCGACGTGCTGATCGGCTGCGACACCCGCATCCCGGCCAACCACCCCAACAAACTCAACTGCACCCAGGCCGACGCCACCCAGAACGGCGGCGGCACCTACGCGGCCGCGCGCAGCAAGCACACGGGTGGGGTGAACTGCTCCTACGCCGACGGCTCGGTGCGCTTCATCCGCGATTCCATCGACCCCGTCGTCTGGCAGGGGATCGGCACCAAGAGCGGCGGCGAAGTCGCCTCGGCCGACTAGCCCGCCGCCGACCGAAGCCCCGACCCGGCGGGCGGGGCCGGCGCGCCCCGCCCGCCGCGGCCACCACCCCCGGACCCGCCCATGCCCCGACTCCCCGCCGCGCTCCTGATCGCCCTCGCCGCCGGATGCGGCGGCGGCTCGGTCGCCATGCCCGACTACGGCTCGGAAGACGGCCTCAAGCTCGCCCAACTCGTGAGCAGCTTCGAGGACGCCAAGGGCGACCCCGCGAAGTTCAAGAAGTTCTTCGCCGACGCCCCGCCGCCCAACCGCAAGGACTACGAAAAGTTCGTCTACGAGGTCGCCGCCGGCTCGCCGAAAGTGACCGGCGACGCCGCCACAGCAATGGTCAACGTGCGCCTCGACTCGGACAACAGCGTCGTCGCCACGGCCGAGTGGACCTTCAGCAAAGTCGGGGACTCGTGGAAGATCAAGGCCGCGCCGCTGAAGTGAGGCCGGGCGCCGGGTGGGTCGTCTCCCCGGCGTTCGACCTGCTGTTCCTCGCCAACCTCGGCTGGCTCTTGCTGCTGGTGCCGGGGTTCGCCACCGCGCACGACACGCCGATCGACTTCTGGCAGGTCTACTTCCTCACGCTGCCGCACCGCTGGATCACACTCGTGCTCGTGCTGACCGACCCGGATCGGCGCGAGGGGCACGCGCGCAAGCAGGTCGCGGTCGCCGCACTCGCGGGGGCGCTGGTGGTCGGCACCTCGCTGGGCAGCGGGGCGTTCCTGTGCCTGGCGATGGTGGACTTCGTCTGGAACGCCTGGCACTTCGCCAGCCAGCACGCGGGGGTTTTACGCCTGTACACCAAGAAAGTCGGCGGCGGCGTGCCGTGGCTGGAGCGCTGGGGCTTGCGCCTCTTTGTGACCTACACCGCGCTGCGCGCCGCCGGCTGGACCACGGGGTGGCTGGAGGCCGACGCCGACGCGCTCCCGTGGCTGCTGGCGCTCGACTGGTTCGCGCTCGCGGTGCCGGCGGCGCTGCTGGCGACCAACCTCGCCGGGTTCCGCCCCGACCGCCTCGGCAAAGTCGCGTACCTCGCCAGCGTGTGCGGGCTGTACAGCGGCTTCTTGCTGAGCCTGCACTACGGCCTCGGCGGCTACGCGGTGGCGTTCGCCGCGGCGGGGTCGATGTTCCACGCGGTCGAGTACCTGGCCGTCGTCACCCACTACGCCGGGCGGCGCGCGGCCGGGCGCGAGTCGCCCTTCCGCCTGCTCGCCCGCTACTGGCTGCTGTTCCTCGGGGCGTATGTGCTGGCGCTGGGGGCGGCGGGGGTGTGGCTGTCGCACCCCGACTCGGGCCTGTCGGGGCTGTGGCAGGGGCTGAACCTGTGGGCGTCGTTCGTGCACTACGCCTACGACGGCATGATCTGGAAGCTGCGCCGCCCCGAGACCGCCGCGGCACTGGGCGTGGGCGGGGGGGGGGCGAAGTGACCCGCGCCGACTGGGCCGTGCCGCTGGGGTCGCTGCTGGCCGTGGCGGCGCCGGGACTGATCCTGCACTACTCGGCCGACCCCGAGCGGCTCGCCGCCGGGCTGGGGGCGCCGCCGTTCGCCTGGCCGCGCCTGATGGGGGCGCACCTGGCCACCGCGCTCCCCGTGGCGTGGCTGCTCGCCGGGCGCGCGGGCCGGCTGCCGGCGGCGGCGTGGGCGCTGGTCGGGCTGCTCGCGGCCGGCGCGGCGGCGGGGGCGGGGCCGGTGCTCGCCGACCTCGTGGTCGGCCTCGACCTCGGCTGGGTGCCGGCACTTTGCATGCGCTCGACCCTCGCGGCGGGTCTGGTGCTGCCGTGGTGCGCGGGCGCTCGGGCGCTCGCCGGGGAGCGCCTGGGGCGCCCTGGGCACCCCTCGCTGCTCTTGGGCCTCGCCGCGCTGGCCTCGCTGGTGCCGTGCGGCCTCTACGCCGGGTCGATGGCGCGCTCGGAGGGCGCGCGCGTCGGCGAACTCGTCGCGCGCGAGCGGCCGGTGCGGGCCGGCGCCCTCCTCGAAGGGGTGCTCGAAGTCGGCGGCGACTGGCCGATCGCGGGGAAGCGCCCGCGCGAGCTGGCGGCCGGGCTTGCCAAATCGGTGGCCGAGCTGCGCCGGCGCGCGGCCCGCGACCTGCCGGCCGAGGCGACTCGGGACGCGCGGATCGAGCGCGCGGTGCTGTTCATTCGCCTGGAGCGCCTAGGCGACGCGGCGGCGCTCCTCGAACGAATCGAGCCGTGCGACACGCTGGTGACGCTGCTGCTGGCCACGGTCTACCGCGACTCGGGGCGCCTCGCCGAGTCGGCCGGGCTGTTCGGCGCGGCCCTCGACGACTGCCTGCCGCGGGCCGAATCCGACCCCGCCGCGCGGTCGGGCGCCGTGACCGCCCTCGACGGGTTACTCTACATCTACCGCGAGGAGCGCCGCCCCAAGGAGGCCGAGGCGCTGCTGGCGCGCGGACTGGAGGCGCTCCCGGCCGACGCGGCGTACCTCCACTTCCAACTCGGCCGGCACTGCGCCGACGCCGGGCGCCCCGGCGAGGCGCTGGGCCACCTGCGCCGCGCCGCCGAACTGGACCCGAAGCGGTACGGCGCGGAGGTCGGCCCCGCGGTGGGGCAGTTGCGCACGCACACACCGGGGTGTCTGCTGAAGGTGGGCGGGTAGGGCGCGCGGGTTGAGTGGCCCCGGCGGCTCGGGAGGTGCCCTCGGGCCGTTGCACCCGGCCGCAGGGCGCGGTATCCTCGCCCCATGCCGATCCGCCGCCTCGCCGCCCTCGCCGCCCTGCTGCTTCTCGCCGGCATCGCCGTCGGCCTGCGGCGGGCGCTCGACCCGGCCCTCACGAGTGGCGAGCGCGAGTTGGTCGGCCGCTGGCGCTTCCAAATCGACGGCATGCCCGCCGGCTTGTACGCCGAGTACGAGTTGCGCCCCGACCGGCGGTGCGTCCTGTACAACCTCGACCCGCAGACCGGGGCGATGCGGGCGGTCGGCGTCGTCCCCCCGAACAGTACCTGGCGCCGCGCCGGCGATACACTGTTTATCCGCACGCCGAATCAACTCGTCGCCCCGCGCTGGGATGTCCTCGGCACCCGGCGGGACATGGTCGAGGCGCTCGACCTGGCGCCCGACGGGCCGGAGCGCTTCCGGTACGCGCTGAACATGCGGCACACGCGGCCGACGCAACCGGCGCCGGTGACTGGCACCCTGGTGCGCGTGCCGGACGGCGACTAGCCGGGCCGCTATCCTAGCCCCGTCCCCCGCCCCCTCACCGTGAGTCCCGCCGCCATGTCCACCGCACCCGCCGAACCCGTCGAACTCGAGCACCGCCAGCTCGGCCGCTCCGGCTTCCGCGTCCCCGTGCTGACCTTCGGCACCGGCACGTTCGGCGGCGGCAACGAGTTCTTCCAGGCGTGGGGCAGTAGCGATGTCAAAGAGGCCACGCGCCTGGTTGACATTTGCCTCGACCACGGCCTGACGATGTTCGACTCGGCCGACATCTACTCGCGCGGCGCGGCGGAGGAAATCCTGGGCGCCGCGATCAAGGGGCGGCGCGACAAGCTGTTGATTTCCACCAAGGGCAGCTTCCGCTTCGGCCCCGGCGCGAACAACGTCGGCTCGTCGCGCTTCCACATCGCCCGGCAAATCGAAGGCAGCCTGAAGCGCCTCGGCACCGACGTGATCGACTTGTACCAACTGCACGGCTTCGACGCGATGACGCCGGTCGAGGAGGTGCTCGGAACGCTCGACGGCTTCGTGCGGGCCGGCAAAATCCGCTACGTCGGCTGCTCGAACTTCAGCGGCTGGCACCTGATGAAATCGCTCGCGGCGTCCGAGAAGTACGGCCTGCCGCGCTACGTCGCCCACCAAGCCTACTACAGCTTGGTGGGGCGCGACTACGAGCAGGAGTTGATGCCACTCGCCTTGGACCAGGGGGTGGGGTGCGTGGTCTGGAGTCCGCTGGGCTGGGGGCGCCTCACCGGCAAGTACCGCCGCAATCAGCCGCTGCCGGCCACGAGCCGCCTGAACAGCAAGCTCGCCATGGACATCGGCCCGCCGCTGGACGAGGAGTACGTGTTCAAGGTGGTCGATGCCCTCGACGAGGTGGCCAAGGAAGTCGAGAAGACCGTACCGCAAGTCGCGCTCAACTGGCTCCTCCGCCGGCCGAGTATCTCGACGGTAGTGATCGGCGCCCGCACCGAGGAGCAACTGCTGCAGAACCTGGGCGCGGTCGGGTGGGAGTTGTCGCCGGAGCACGTGGCGAAACTGTCGGCGGCGAGTGCCAAGCCGCTGAACTACCCGTACTGGCACCAGGCGGGGTACAAGGAGCGCAACCCGGCGCCGGTGTGACGCACTCGCCGGCTGGTTTTGGCCGGGGCCGGCGCGAGCCGCCTACTTCGCGGCCCCCACGCCGCTGGCCAGCCGCTCCAGCAGCCCCGCCAAACGCGCGTCCATCGCCCGCTCCTCGGCGTGCGTCCGCTCCAAGAGCGGCACGGCCCGCGCCAGCCCAAGGACGCGCGCCACGCCGACGGCCGTCTCGTAGGAGACGACCTCGGCACTCTCCAACTTGCGCAGCGCGCCGATCAGGGCGATGTCCAACAGCGGCCCCGCCTCGACGGTCTTCGTGTCGCGCTCGGCGTCGTCCAGAATGCCACCGGCCCACAAGCTCTCCGGCCCAGACGCCGACTCGCCGAGGAACCCCGCAACCGCTTCCAGGCGCGCCGCCTGCCCGTGGGTGGCCGCGACGTGGGACTCGATGGCGGCGCGCAACTCCGGGTCGGCGACCGAGTCGAGCAGCGCGGGGGTGCGCTCCTGCGCCTGGGTTTCGGCCTCGTACAAGTCGCGCACGCAGTCGAGGAGGAGGGCTTGGGCGTCTCTGACTTTTTGCATCGCGGCTCCCGGTTGGCGACTCTCGCCGGGTGCGACCGCGCCGCCGGCGGGGCCGGCCATGCACGCCGCGTGCCCGCCGCTCACGTCCCCCGCGGCTTCGCCCGCGCCGTCGCCGCGGCCGCGAGCGGGTCGTCCGGCCACGGGTGCCGGGGGTAGCGGCCGCGCAACTCCTTCCGCAGCACTGGGTAGCCGTTCGCCCAAAAGCTCGCCAAATCGCCGGTGATCTGCTGCACCCGGCCGTTGGGCGCGAGCAGGTGCAGCAGCACCTTCACCCGCCCCCCGGCCACGGTCGGCGTGACGGCTAGCCCGAACAGTTCCTGAATCTTGACCGCCAGCACCGGCGCCTTGCCGGCCTCGTACGCCAGCCGCACCGAGCGGCCGCTGGGCACCGCCAACTCCTCGGGCGCGTCCCGCCTGAGGCGCTGCAGTTGCGGCCCGCTCAAACTTGCCAGGATGGCGTCGGCCCACGGCGCGGAGCGCACTTCGGCGAGCGAGCGGCGCCTGTGGCACAGCTCGCCCAACAGATTCTGGAAAGTGGCGTCGTCGAACGCCGGCCAGTCCGCGTCGGGCTGCCACGCCGCGAGGCACCGCAGGCGCGCCACCAGTTGCCCCGCGGCGGACTCGGCATCCGGGAACGCTTTCGGCCAACTTTCGACTGCCGCCGCGGCTAGCACGCGCGCGGCCTCGGCCTCGTCGGAGATGTGACCCGGCGCGTCGTCCAGCACCAGGTCGCCGTAGAGCGTGAGTTTCCGCGCCGCCAGCCGATCGGCCACGGCGTCGTAGCTCAACGCCGTGCGCGCCGAGACTTGGTTGGGAGCCAGGAACTCGCGCCGCACCTCGGATGCCGCGCGCACCGGGGACTCGGCCTCGCCCGCCGCGCAGTCGATGGCGACCGCCAACTCGCTCGTGACGCCCGAACTCGGGGCGAAGCGCACCCCGCGCCCGCCGACCATCCGCGCCGCCAATTCGCCGGGGCCGCGCCGCCGCACCAGCCGGTCGGGGTAGCCCGCCAGCACCGCGCGCAAGAGCGCGTCGGGACTCGGCGCGCCGCGCGCCGGGACCAATAATTCCTCGAATTGCCGGGCGGCGCGCAGCACGGAGGCGAACTCCGGGTCGCGCGGTCGGCGGCGGACCTCGGCCGCGCGCCACAGGTAGTCGCACTCCGTCGGGCCGGGACTTGCCTGCCCCTCGAACGGGTCGCGCTCGGCGATGAGGGCC
>CAXTPM010000293.1:0-6685 GCA_964245865.1 uncultured Fimbriiglobus sp.
CCCCTCACCCGCGCCGGCCGCATTGCCTTCGACCTCGCCGCCGCCGCCACGGTGACGACACCCGACTACAAGTCGCACGAAGTCCCTGCCGGGCCGGGCGAACTCGCATGGGATGTGCCCGCCGGCAAGCCGGGAATGTGGCTGGAGTTCGCTACCGATAAAAAGCCGCTCACGCTAAAGTTCTGCCACTTCCGCCCGCTCAAACTCAGCTCAATCTTCGACGGCAAAACCCTCGCCGGCTGGAACTTCTACAACGCCGACCCCAAGCGCAGCCTCAGCACCGCCGCCGTCACCCCGGCGGGCGAGTTGCACCTGAAAAGCGGCCCCGGCGACCTGCAATCGAAAGAAACCTACGCCGACTTCTGCCTGCAACTCGACGCCAAGACGAACGCGGCCAATCTCAACAGCGGCGTCTTCTGCCGCTGCCTACCCAGCCAATATCAACAAGGGTACGAGGTGCAAATCCAGAACGGCCACGCCCCCAATGACCCGACCAAGCCGACCGACTTCGGCACGGGCGCGATCTACCGCCGCGTCCCCGCGCGCCGGGTCGTGAGCAAGGACGGCGAGTATTGCACGCTCACGGTCATCGTCGTCGGCGACCGCATCAGCACCTGGGTGGACGGCGAGCCGACCGTACTTTGGCGCGACGAGCGGCCGGAGAACGCCAACGCCCGCCAGGGCAAGAAGTTGGGGGCGGGGCACCTCAGTTTGCAGGGGCACGACTCCACCACCGACTTGCTGTTCCGGGCGCTGCGGATCAGCCGGGAGTAGGCTCGCGGAGTTCGAGGCGGTTGCAGGCCGGCACTTCTGGCCAACGCGGATCGTGATGCGGGCTAGTGACTCCCGACGCGTGTTCGATTGCAACCTGCAATGCCTCGGCGTCCTCGCGCAAAAGGCCACCCCTTAAGGGCAGCGTTCCAAGCTCGACACGATTCACGGCCTCCGACAGCGGCCGGTCTACCTCCCCGACATAAAGCTCTCTGACGATTTTGATGACCGCGATTTTGTGATACTCTCCCCACGACACCAGCCACACATCGACGCGCCGCCCTACGCCCCCGCGCCACTCGCGCGGCAAGTCCGCCGCCAGTTCGCGCAGCCGCGCCGACGGCCGCACGTGGCCCCGCCCTTCCCTCTCCAGCCGGGCGATTTCCACATGCAGCCGCAGGTACTCGGCGCGCTCGGGCTGGTCGTGCTCGTCGAGCCAGTCGGCGTACACCAGGCGCGCGAGGTCGTCGCCGGGGTCGGCGGCAATCGCAGCGAGGAGGCCGGGTTCGGTCATGGGGGCATCTTAGGGCGCGCTCCGAGTGACTGTAACGGCCCTCGTCCCCGTCCCCTCCCCCCTTGAGGGGGAGGGCTAGGGTGGGGGGTGAGCCTGCCGGGGCTGGTGAAGTCGGACCTGCTTCGACGCCTCTCCTACTGGGCCAGTTACCCCCCACCCTAGCCCTCCCCCTCAAGGGGGGAGGGGACAGTAGGTCGCCACACTCCACCTTGCCCCCAACTCGCGCCCCAGGGTATCGTGCCGCGCCCGAACCGCCACGTGCCGGAGGCCCGCCAATGCCCATCGTCGTCCCACTTGCGCTGCTCGCCGCGTCCCTCGCCGCCCCGCCGACGGCAGATGCCTACTCGCTGAGGAATACCGCCGCGTCCGACGCCGCCGGGGCCGTGCGGGCGTTCGCCGCCGCGCACCACTGGCCCGTCGTGGCCGGGTGCGACCCCGTGACGAACACGGTGTTCGTCCGGGCCGCGCCGGCCCGCCGGGCCGAGGTCGCGCGCCTGCTCGCCGCGCTCGACGCGCCGATCCCGATGGTGCTCGTCCAGACAATCTTCGCCCGCGTCCCGGCCGGCTTCGCCGAGTCGGCTGGCCTCGCGGACGCCCCCGCCCCGGCCGGTGGGGAGGCCCGAACCTGGGTACTGACGGCGCGCGAGGCCCGGATGCTGACGGCCGCGCTCCGCCTCGCCCCCGGCTGCGAGGTTCTGAGCCGGCCGACGCTGACGCTGACGGACAACCAGCAGGGGTTCTTCAGCCACGTGCCGCCGACGGCGGGCGTGGCCGGCGACCAGGCCGCGCCCGTCAACGTCGTCGAACCCCCCGACGCCGTGTCGATGCGAGTCACGCCCCGCATCGACGACGCGGCGCGAGCCGTCCACCTCCGGCTCGAAATTGCCGTCGCCGGGAGCGCGGCCGGGGCGAGCGAAACCGTCCCGTCCGGCGGCACGCTGGTCGTGCTGCGCGGCGGGGTTCTGGTCGTCGCCACCGTTTACAAGATCGAGCCGTAGGGCGACCGCCGGGCCGGCCCCGCACATTGGCCTAGTCGCCGCCGCCGATCATCGGCATCGTGCGCGCGATGCACGGGTCGCGCGCGAGTCTCGGGCCGGCTTCCGCCAGGCGCACGACGCTTCGCCCCGGCACCGCCCCGCGGCCGCTCTTGTACCGCCGCCTCGGGCAGGTGCTGGATGCGCCGCCGACCGCCGCCGCAGTCGAGGGCGCCCGCAGCGCGGCCGTCGCGGCCGTCGAGGCGTGCCTGTTCCGCGCCGCCGGGCCGCTCGGACTCGCCAGCGTCGCGCGCCAGTGCTCGCAGAGCGAGGCCGACGCCGCGCGCCACTTGGGCGAGTTGCAATTGTTATTGGCGCGCGGCCAGAGTGCATTTCAGCTCGTCGAACTCGCCGGCGGGTATCAACTCCTGACGCGCCGCGAATTCCACCCGTGGCTGGCGCGGCGCCCGCACCCCGCGCGCCTCGCCGAACAAACTATGGAGCCGCCGGGGCGGATGGAAACACTGGCGGTCGTGGCGTACCACCAGCCGGTGACGCGCGCCGAAATTGAGAGGTTGCGCGGCGTGCCGGCGGCCGACGCGCTATCGCATTTAGTGGCGCGCGGCTTCGTGCGCGCCGCCGGGCGGCAGGCGAGTTTGGGGCGCCCGCAGTTGTACGCCACCACCGAGTTATTCCTGCGTTATTTCGGCATCGGCTCGCTCGCCGAGTTGCCGCCGCTGCAATCCCCGACACCCGCCCCCGCGCCTGAGTTGATACCGTCGTGACGGGCGTACTGAGATGCCGGCGAAATATTCGTATCGGCTCGCGCCGAAAATCATGACGCGCCCGCCGATATTCGCTATGCTCATTTCTGTGAGTGCGCGCCTCCTTCCCGGCGCGCAACACGACACCGCACACTTTTAGCACACGGAGTTCGCATGGGGCGCACGAGGGCCGACGGCAAAGTGAGCAAGCGCAAAATGGTCGAGGACGCGATGGCCGAACTGGGCGATGTCAAGCCCGCGCAGATGCGCGAGCACATCCTCGAAAAGCACCAGGTCGATATCCCCGCGCAGATGATTTCCTCCTACCGCTCGGGCCTGAAGCGCGGCACCCTCGGCGGCGCGAAGCCCCGGCCGGAGGGCGCCCCCTCGCCCGGCCCCGGCCGGCCGCGCGGCTCGGGCGGCGGCGCCCCCGAAGGCTCGGTCACTTACCGCGACTTGGCCACCATCCGCGACCTCATCGCCCGCCACGGCGTCGGCGAACTCCAGTCGATCATCCGCGTCCTGGGCACCTAGGACGCCCTCCGAGGCGGAGAAGCGAACCAGGAAGGAAGTTGCTGTAAAAACCGGCCTTCACCCAGGGGTGGGGGCGTTTTTAGAAAGATAGCTCCGGCTGCCCCGTATCTTTCTAAAACTGCACCCACCACTCTAGGAGTGGGTAACAGCAACAGCAAAAGTATCTCCTCCCCCGCACTTCCTTCCCGGTTCGCTTCAGTCTCCGGTTACGGCTCGATGGGTCGCCCCTCGCGGTCCATGGTCGCCGGGCGGATCATCAGGCGGATCGTGAGCTTCACCGGCTCGCCGGCCCGCTTGACCTCGACCTCGAATTCGGTGCCGGGCCGGAACTCCATGACGTACAGCCGCACCTCGTTGAACACCACCGGCCGGAGCTTACCGACGCGCTGGATCAGGTCGCCGCGCCTCAGCCCCGCGCGCTCCGCGGCGGTGTTCGGCGACACGCTCTCGATCACCAGCGAGTCGCTGGTCGCAGGCTGGATGCCGAAGAACCCCAGCCCCAGAGGGTCCGCCGCCGGCGGGGCGGGGAGCGGGACGCAGGTGACCAGCAGTGCGAGCACGAGTTCGAGCATCGGCGAGTTTCCCCGGCTCAGGTGAGGTGGTAGTACGCGGCCGCGGTGCCCGAGAATACCGCCTCGCGCTCGGCCGGGGTGCGGTGGCTCAGGCCCGCCCGCGCCGCCGCCAGCCAGCCGGAAAGCGCCATCGCCCGCGTGACCACCGGCCAGTCGCCGCCGAACAATACGCGACTCGCGCCGAAGTGGCCCAGCACCTCGTCGGCGACCTTGCGGATCGCAGCGGCGTCGAAAGACTTGCTTCCGCCGTTGACGACGAACCCCGAATACTTGCAGACCACGTTCGGGCACGCGGCCAACTTGGCCAGGCCGTCGGCCCACGCCGCGTGTTCGTCGGGTGTGAAGTCCGCGCGGGGGTTGCCGCAGTGGTCGAGCGTGAACTTGGTGCCGGGGCAGGCTTTGACGAGCTTCAGGAACGCGGGCAACTCGGTGGCAGGGCCGCAGAGGTCGAAGCCGAGGCCGCGCTCGCCGATGAGTCTGATGCCGGCGACGAACTCCGGTCGGGTGCAGTAGCCGCCGGTGAGTTCCTTCGAGGCGAGCACCTGGCGCACGCCCTTCACCGCCGGGCGACCCTTGGAGCGGTCGAGGTATTCGGCCAGCCCCGGCTCGGCCGGGCGCGCGCCGAGGATTGCGGCTTTGGTAAGCGTCTTGCCCGAGTCGATGATTCCTAGGACGAACTCGGCCTCGTGGACTTTGAGTTCCGGGGCGACATCGACCTCGACGTAGACCGCGGCCGTCACCCCTTCGCCCGCGACCTCTTTGGCGTAGTCCGAGGGGGTGAAGTCGCGGTCGAGCGGCGCGCCTTTTTCGAGCCACCCGACGGGGACTTCGGCGCGGCTCCAGAGGTGCTGGTGGGCATCGATGACGGCGGGCGGGGGCATGGCGCTGATGGTATCAGGGCGACTCCCGGCGAGTCAAGTGGCCGCTCTGGGAATACACTACTCGGTATGAACGACTCCGCGCCCATTCTCGTCACCGGCAGCGCCGGCCGCGTCGGCCGCAGCGTGGTGAGTGCCCTCGTCGGTGCCGGCCACGCCGCACGCGGCTTCGACCGCGTTCCGTCGCCGGGACTGCCCCCCGCCTCGCAAGTGGTCGGGAGCCTGGAAAGTGCCGCCGACGTGACTGCGGCATTTGCCGGCGTGCGGGCGTGCGTCCACCTCGCCGCCGCGCCCGACGACGTGCCGTACCCCCGCCGGGCGCCGCCCGACGACGGCGACAACTTCGAGACCCAGCTTTTGCCGGCGAACATTCTGGGCGCGTACCGGGTGTTCGAGGCGGCGCGCCGGGGCGGCGTGAAGCGTCTAATTGTGGCAAGTTCGGTGCAGGCGGTCGATGAGCTAATCCAGCCGGGCGCGGCGCACATTCCTGGGGACGCGAGGCCGAAGCCGAGGTACCTGTACGCCTGCACCAAGGTGTTCCTCGAAGCGCTCGGCGAGGTCTACAGCCGCGAGCACAAACTCGACGTGATGGCCGTGCGCCTGGGGTGGTGCCCGCGCGACGCCGGCCAAGTGGCCGAACTCGCGGCATCCGAGTTGGCCCACGACTTGTACCTCAGCGGCCGCGACGCCGGGCAGTTCTTCCGCCTAGCGTGCGAGGCCGACTGGCGGGGGTGTCACGTGGTGACGGTGACGAGCCGGCACTTGCGAACGGAGCTGTTCGACCTGAGCTTGGCGAAGGGGCTAGTGGGGTACGCGCCGATGGATGCGTACCCGGCGGGGCTGGATGAAGTCCCCGAGCGGGGGGCGTAAGCCCCTCCGTGTCTGACGCTCCACGAGTGTCAGACACGGAGGGGCTTACGCCCCCCCGCTCGGGGACTTTGCCTACTCCACGATCAGCGTCAGCGGCACCCCCGGCGGCGGCTCGGTCGAAAAGAGTGCGTCCAGGGAGAGGCCGGCGGGCAGGGCGAAGTCCCACTCGAAGCCCGTCTCCACTGTGAACTTACCGGGCTGGAAGTCGATGGGCCGCTCGATCCGCAGCGGCAGTTTCGTGGCCGGGTCGAGCCAGACGGTAACATTCCGCTTGTCTTCGGTGCCGACGATCTTAACAGTGGGTTTGCCATCGAGCGGCTCGCGGGTAGTGGCGCTGGCCTTCGACTCGGCGAGGGTCTTGATGCGGTCGAGCAGGTGGGGGCGGTTGAAGTGTTCGTCCATCTCGCCTTTGTCCCACCCTGGGTCAACGCCGACGACTGACACCCGACTGAGCCGGCCGAGCCAGCCCGGCCGACCCAGCGCTTCGGCCAGCTTGGCCTTGGGAATGATGCCGACGACGGCCTCGGCCTTGGCGCGCTCGTCGGCTAGCGGCTCTTTGGTGGCGAGCGCTTGGCAGACCAGATTGGGCACCCGAGTGGCGAATAAGAGCCGCCTCGCCCCGCCGTCAACGACCACGAAGTTCGTTGACGGCGGCTGCGGGTTGCGCGGCCGGTCCCCCGGCGTGACGCTCATTTCTATCTGCCGCCGCCCCGTCAGGTCTTCGAGGTGCCAGGAGGGCAAGAACACGATCTCGTCCCATTCTTTGTCCACAGGGCGTGACAGCTTGTCGGCCTTGTACCGCGCCAGC
>CAXTPM010000294.1:0-6679 GCA_964245865.1 uncultured Fimbriiglobus sp.
CGGGTGCGTCGGCGCGGCGGTGCGGACGCCGAAGTCCGAGGCGCTCTCGACCAACCCCCGCCCGAAGTGCTGCGCCCAAACGCGGTTCACGATCACGCGGTAGGTCAGCGGGTTGTTCGGGTTCGTCACCGACTTGGCGAGTTCGAGGCGCCCGCTGCCGGTCTTCGAGAACTCGGGCGCGGAGTCGGACAGGATTTCCGGCGCCCGGCGCGCCACCTTGGCGCCCCGGCTGTCCGGGTTGCCGCGCACGAACACCTGCGGCTCGACGGGCTTGGGCAGGTCCACCAGCGCCATCGCGCGGGCGGGGGCGAAGGGGCTGGCGGCCTTGAAGCCGTCGATCTTGCGCTGGAGCTTAGTCTGCTCGTCGCGGTCGGCGCGGTCGAAGTTCTTGTCGAGTTCGGGCGCCTGGACATCCGCCGGGCCACCGGGGCCGACCAGGGGGGCAAGCACCGCGCTTTCAGGCGGGAAGCCCGCGTAGACGGCCACCAGTTCGGCGACCGAATTCGGCTTGGCATCGGCGACCGCAGTTCGCACCTCGGCCGGCACGGCGTCGGGCAGCTTGGCGAGTTTCGCGGCCAAATCACCAGGTTCCAGTGCGAGCTTCAGCGGCAGCCACGCCGGCGGGGCCGACGACTGCCAGGCTTTCAGCAAGGCGCGGGTGCGGGCGAACGCCCCGCCCCGCAACTGCTCGTCGCGCGCCTTCTGCCGCGCCGCGTCGTCGGGCAGGTTTAGCGTCTTGGCCGCGGCGGCGAGATACTTCGCCACCGACTCGGGCTTGCGCAGCTCCGCGCGAATTTCGACCAGGCGCTTGTCGCGGAACTCGGCGAGTGCTTTTTCGCGCGCGGCCAAGTCCTTGACGAACTGCTTGTACCCCGGCGCGTTCTCGTCGGCGGCGCCGATCAGCGGCAGTTCCTTGGGTTCCGTCGAGCTGGCGAATACGCCGTAGAGGGCGTAGTAGTCCGCCGTCGAGACGGGGTCGAACTTATGGTCGTGACAACGCGCGCACTGCACAGTTACGCCCATCAGCCCGCGCGTCACCACGTCGATCCGGTCGTCGATGATGTCGTGCTGGTTGTTGGTGTACCGCCGGCCGAGCGTCAAGAACCCGAGCGCCGCGAGAGTCTTGGGCGACTTGCCGCCCCGCGTCTCGGGCAAGAGGTCCGCGGCGAGTTGCTCCTCGACGAACTGGCCATACGGCTTGTCGGCGTTCAGGCTCTCGATCACATAATCACGGTAGGTGTAGGCGTAGGGGTACGTCTTGTTCTCCTGGAACACGTACCCCTTGGTGTCGGCGTAGCGCGCGACATCGAGCCACAGCCGCCCCCACTTCTCGCCGTAGTGCGGACTGGCGAGCAGTTTGTCCACGAGTTTAGAGTAGGCGCCGGGCGAGGGGTCGGCCTCGAAGGCGTCGAGTTCGGCGGCGGTCGGCATCAGCCCGGTCAGGTCGTAGCTGAGGCGGCGGTAGAGCGTGCGCTTGTCGGCCGGCGGCGCGAAGGCCAGCCCCTTCTCGGCGAGTTTGGCCCCGACCAGCGAATCGATGGTGGCCTCGGCGGGGGGCGACTTGACGGGCTTGAACGCCCAGTGGTCGGGCCTGGCGTGGGGCGCGGCCGAGGGCGCGGCCGGCGGCACCGCGCTCGCCTTGGGCAAACTCGCGCCGGCCTTCACCCAGGCTTCGAGCTTGGCGACGGCCTCGGGCGGCAGCGGGCCGCCGGGGGGCATGGGCGAGTCGCCGGTGCGCCTCACGGCCGTCAGCAGCAGGCTCTCGCCCTTCTCGCCGCCGACGAGTTTGCCGCTATCGCCGCCCTGGGTAATCGCCTCGGGCGAGTCGAGGCGCAGCCCGCCCATCTGCTTTTTATCGCCGTGGCAGCGGGCGCAGTGCTCCACCAGAATGGGGCGAACCGTGTTCTCGAACAGGTCGCCGCCCTCGGAGCGCGCCGGGCCGGCCGTGCCCATCAGCACGCAGGTTGCGACTAGCCAGAGGGGCCGATTTCGCATGGGCTGTCTCGCGGTCGGTCGCGGTCGGGACGGGGCGCGTCGGCGTGTTCGGCTGGGGGCATTTTAGCGGGACGCCGAACCGAACGCCACACAAATCCGCCCGCACTTGCCGGGCGGGCTACAATGCGGGTGGCCCTTCGCTCGCCACTTGGTTCCGGGGTGCGTCAGTATGCTCGGTTTCAGCACGGGTCCGAACCGCCGCGAGTTCATCCGCGCGGGCGCCCTTACGCCCCTGGGCCTGAGTCTGGGCGGTTACCTGCGGGCGCAGGCCCAGCAGCCCGGCGGCGGTGGCAAGGACGGCGACACCAACTGCATCCTGCTGATGCTCGTCGGCGGGCCGTCGCAACTCGACACCTTCGACCCCAAGCCCGACGCCCCGGCCGAGGTGCGCGGCCCCTTCAAGGCCATCGGCACGAAGGTGCCGGGGCTGCAACTCACCGAGATTCTTCCGAAAACCGCCGGGGTGGCCGACCAGTTCTCGGTCATCCGCTCGATGCACCACACCGCCACGGCCGTGCACGACACCGGCTACCAGATGATGCAGTCCGGGCGCCTCTTTGCCGGCGGCATCGAGCACCCGAACATGGGCTGCGTGCTCGGGTACCTCAAGGGCGGGCGGGGCGAGTTGCCGGCGCACGTGATGATCCCCAAGGCCATCGGCCGCACCGGGGGCAACCTGCCGCACGGCGAATCCGCCGGGTACCTCGGCAAGCGCTACGACCCGTTGATCTTAAACGCCGACCCGAACACGCCGGACTTCAAGGTGCCAGACCTCTTGCCACCGGAGTATCTCGACAAGCTCCGCGCCGAGCGCCGGCAATCGCTGCGCTCGGCCATCGACTCGGGGCTGAAAGCGTTCGAGGCCAGCCCGCAGGCCAAGCAGATGGACGACACCTTCGAGCAGGCCTACCGCCTGATGAGTAGTCCGCAGGCCCGCGCGGCGTTCGACCTGAACAAAGAGCCGACATCCGTGCGCGACCGCTACGGCCGCACGCGCTTCGGGCAGAGTTGCCTCCTCGCCCGCCGACTCGTGGAGGCCGGGGTGCGCTTCGTCACGGTGAATATGTTCGAGACGGTGTTCGACGAACTCACCTGGGATATCCACGGCTCGCGCCCGTTCACCGACATCAACGAGATGGCCCGCGCCATCGCCCCCAACTTCGACCAGGCGTACTCCGCACTCCTGGAGGACTTGGCCCAGCGCGGGCTGATGAGTTCAACCGTCGTGGCCGCGACGGGCGAGTTCGGCCGGACGCCGAAGATCAACCCCGCCGGCGGGCGCGACCACCACCCCGGCGTCTGGAGCATGCTCATTGGCGGTGGCCCCATCAAGGGCGGTCGCGTCATCGGCGAGTCGGACGAGTTGGCCTACGCCCCCAAGACTCGGCCGACTGCCCCAGGTGAAGTGGCCGCGACGATCTACCAGGCGCTCGGCCTCGACCCGCACAAGGAACTCGCCGGGCCGCAGGGGAGGCCGCTGCCGCTCGTGGACTTCGGCGTGAAGCCGATCGGCGAACTGTTCTAGCATTCACCCGTCTCGCCCGCCCCCTCTCCCCGTGGGTCGAACCTCATGCTCCCCTGGCTCCTCCCGGCCATCGCCCTCGCCGCCCCGGCCCCCGCGCCGGCGGCGCCGAGTTTCCGCAACGAGGTCGAACCCGTGCTCACGCGCATGGGCTGCAACTCGGGCGCCTGCCACGGCGCGCTCGCCGGCAAGGGCGGCTTCAAGCTCAGCCTGCGCGGCTACGACCCCGAGGGCGACTTCTTCGCCATCACCCGCCAGGCCCAGGCCCGGCGCGTCGATTTCCGCTCGCCCGACGAGTCGCTGCTGCTCACCAAGGCGACGCGCAAACTGCCGCACGGCGGCGGCAATCGGTTCGACGACGACTCCGACTCGCACCGCATCCTGCGCGACTGGGTGGCCGGCGGCGCCCCCGGCCCAAGCCCGAGTGACGCCACACTCGTCAAGCTCGAACTCGCGCCGGCGCAATCGACCCGCACGCCCGGCGACGCGCTCCAAGTCACGGCGACGGCCACCTACTCCGACGGGCGCAAGGTCGATGTCACGCCGTGGGCGAAGTTCGGATCGAGCGCCGACGCGGTGGCGACCGTTGACGAGGACGGCCGAGTGGCGGTGGCGGGGGTCGGCGAGGCCGGCGTCTCGGCCCTGTTCGGCAGCCGCGTGGCGGTGGCGTTCGTGACGGTCCCCCGCCCCGAGCCGGTGCCGGCGGGCGCCTACTCCGGCTTCCGGCCGGCCAACGTCATCGACACGCACGCGCTGGCCAAGTGGAAGGCACTGAACATCCCGCCGTCGGGCGAGTGCACCGACGCGGAGTTCATTCGCCGGGCCACGCTCGACACTTGCGGGGTTCTGCCGACGCCCGCGGAGGTCGAGAAGTTCGTCAACTGCGGCTCGCCGTCGAAGCGCGAGGCACTCGTGGACAAGCTGTTGAGTCGCCCCGAGTTCGTGGACCACTGGACGCACAAGTGGGCCGACTTGCTGCTCGTGAGTAGCCGCAAGTTGACTCCGGCGGCGATGTGGGCGTTCCACCGGGGCGTGCGCGAGGCCGTCGCCGCCAACGAGCCGTGGGACCAGTTCGCGCGCCGCGTCCTCACCGCCTCGGGGCCGACCAGCCGCGCGGGCGTGGGGAGCTACTTCGCGCTGCACAAGGATGTCGCGGAACTCACCGAGGCCACGGCGGTGACGTTCCTGGGGCAGTCGATCAACTGCTGCCGCTGCCACAACCACCCCTTAGAGAAGTGGACCCAGGACCAGTACTGGGGCATGGCGAACCTCTTGAGCCGCGTCGGGCTGAAGGCCGGCGAGGGGGGCGAGACGGTGGTGTACACCCGCCCCGAGGGGGACGCGCTGCACCCGCGCACCGGCCTCCCCGTGCCGCCGACCCCGCTCGACGGGAAGCCGCTCACTGACGGGGGCGCGGATCGGCGCGCGTACTTCGCCGACTGGCTGACCGCCCCGAGCAACCCCTACTTCGCCAGGGCGTTCGTCAACCGGGTCTGGCGCAACTACATGGGCCGCGGGCTGGTCGAGGCCGAGGACGACCTGCGCGAGACCAACCCGCCGAGTAACGCCGCGCTGTTCGACGCCCTCGAGAGCGAGTTCAAGAAGTCCGGCTACGACGCCAAGAAACTGATGCGCCTCATCCTCACGAGCGCCACCTACCAGCGGAGCGCGTCGCCGGTGCCGGGGAACGAACTCGACGACCGCTACTACAGCCGCTTCCTGGTGAAGCGCCTGGGCGCGGAAGTTTTGCTGGATGCGTACTCGGACATCACCGGCGTGCCGACGCGCTTCGACTCGGTCAACCTCGGGCCGACGGCCGGGGTGTCGAAGGCCGACCTGCCGGCCGGGACGCGCGCCGTGCAGTTGGCCGACTCGCAACTGGTGAGCCGCTTCCTGGACGCCTTTGGCCGCGCCGAGCGCTCCCAAACCTGCTCGTGCGAGCGGAGTTCGGAGGCCAGCGTCGCGCAAGCCCTGCACTTAAACAACGGTAAGACGCTCAACGACAAGCTGCGCGACCCGAAGTCGATCGTCAGCCGCTGGGTCGAGTCGAACGCCGCGTCCGAGGCGGTGGTGCGCGAGTTGTTCGGCCTGGCGCTCTCGCGCCCGCCGAGCGAGTCGGAGTTGGCGCGCTTCACGGCGGCGCTGACGGGCGTGCCGGATTCGCAGAAGCGCGAGGCGCTGGAGGACGCGGTGTGGGCGGTGCTCACTGGACGGGAGTTCGTGTTCAACCACTAGTTTTGCGGCGCCGCGACCCCCCAAAGCCCAGGGGCGGCCGTCCTTGGGCTTTCACCCCTTGAAGGCTCCCTACCGTGACGCGCACAACTCTCCCCGCGCTCGTTCTTTTCCTGCTGCCGTCCGCGTTGCACGCTGCCCCGCCGAAGCCCGCGCCGCTGACCGCCGCGGCGTTCTCGCCCGACGGCGCCACGCTGGCGGCGGGCGGGGCGGGCGATATCGCGCTGCTCGAAATGCCCGCCGGCAAGGTCCGCCGCACATTAGGTGGCCTGCCTGGGGTCGTCACCGCGCTGGCGTACCTGCCCGGCGGCGACCTGCTGGCCGCGGCCGGCCCCCCCGGCAGGCCGAGTACGCTATTGCGCTTCGGCGCCGACGCCCTCGCCGGGGACGGCAAGCCCGCCGCGGTCGAGAAGTGCCACGCCGACGCGGTCTATGCCATGGCTATTAGCCGCGACGGGCGCCGCCTGGCCACCGGCGGCTATGACCGGCTGGTGAAGGTCTGGGGGGTGCCGGACTCGGGCGCGCCATCGCTGGTCCACACTCTGAAGGACCACTCCGACACCGTGTACGCCGCCGCGTTCCACCCCTCGCTCCCCTTGCTGGCCACCGGCTCGGGCGACCGGGCGGTGAAGGTGTGGGACGCCGACGCCGGCAAGCGCCTCTACACGCTCTCCGAGGCGAGCGACTGGGTGTACGCGGTGGCGTGGACCGCCGACGGCAAGTTCCTCGCCGCGGCCGGGGCCGACCGCAGCCTGCGCCTCTACGCGGCCGGGCGCGACGGCGGCACTCTGACCTCCGCGGCGCTCGCTCACGGCAAGACGGTCACGCACCTGTTCGCCCTCGCCGGGCAGTCCGACGCCGCGCCGGGCCTCGTCTCAGTCGGCCAGGACCGGGCCGTCAAGTCGTGGCTCGTGCCCAAACTCGCCGAAG
>CAXTPM010000295.1:0-250 GCA_964245865.1 uncultured Fimbriiglobus sp.
CGGTCGGCCGCGAGCTGCGCGACAAGAAGTTCATGCGGATCATCTCGCTGGCTCCGGAGGTGCTCTGACCATGGGGAAGATCAGGATCAAGAAGGGTGACCTCGTGCAGGTGATCACGCGCGTGCGTGGTCGTCGCCACGAGGACGGCACCAAGACCTCCGACCTGGGCAAGCAGGGCAAGGTCCTGGAGGTCTTCGCCGAGACCGGGCGGGTGCTCGTCGAGGGCGTCAACCAGATGAAGCGCCACACC
>CAXTPM010000295.1:260-1017 GCA_964245865.1 uncultured Fimbriiglobus sp.
AGGTCCGTGAGGCCCCGCTGCACATCAGCAACGTCCAGCTGGTCGACCCGGAGTCGGGCAAGCCGACCCGCGTCGGCATCCGCACCGAGTCCGTGGAGCGCGACGGTCGCCAGAAGACCCAGCGGATCCGCGTCGCCAAGCGCTCCGGCAAGGACATCTGATGACGACTGAGACCACCGCCCGCCCGCTGCCTCGCCGTACTCGCGCTTCTGGTCGCCGCGGCCGCGCTGCGGCGCAACGGCTGGACGGTGAAGACCGTCGCCGGGCAGCGCGGCAGCGCGGCGACCAAGGCGCGGATGCCCAACTCGCGCCGCGCGGGCGTCCTTGCCAACCCCGCCCTCGCGCGGAACGCCGGCGCGCGCCTCCAGGCCCAGGGGATGCGGGCACGCGTCGCCCCAGTCCAGTGACCCCGGCCCGGAGCCTCGCCGGAACCCGAATCGCCCTCGACGGGCTGCTGCTCGGCGCCGCCCCATTCACTCCCGGCGCCCGCGCCGCCGACCCGGTCGTGTCCGGCCGGAAGCTGACCGACTGGCCGCGCACCTAATCAAAGGCGACGAGGCCGAGTGGGCCTCCAAGGCGCTCGCGCCCAGGGCCAAGGGGCTCCTCCCGTCGTGGGCCTGGAGGCGAACCATCCGGAGCCGAGGCTTTCGGTGGCCGGGCGTGGCCACAAGGTCTACCCGTACCTGCCGCGGGACGTGGCGGTCGAGCGGGTCGGGCAGGTCTGGTCGGCCGACATCACCTACGCCCGGCTGCCGGG
>CAXTPM010000295.1:1027-2542 GCA_964245865.1 uncultured Fimbriiglobus sp.
TTCGTGTGCCCGGCGGCGACGACCGACTGGTTCGGCCGGTACGTGGTGGCCCGGCGGCTGTCGAACACGCTCGACGGGTCGCTCTGCCGCCACATGCTCGACGGGGTGTTGGAGACGGGGTCGCCGGAGGCGTTCAACACCGACCAGGGGGTACAGTTCACGCTAGGAAGAACCGGCGAAGGATTAGCAACGATTCGGCGGCTGGTGGTCTCGAAAATGGGCCTACTATTATAGTGATAGTGGGGGCGAGAGTAGGCGTGGGAGCAGAGTGCCGTTCGGGACCACCCGCCCGCAAGTGTGGGAGCAAGGCCACCCTGAACTACTCCCCCAACAACGCCAGAAGCCCAGCAACCGCTAGGATTGCTGGGCTTGTGGCGAACTGGACGTTACTGGACTTGAACCAGTGACCCCCACAATGTCAATGTGAACTGTGCCGTCCGTGCCAGTCCGGCGGCATCCGCTGAGACTACGATTCGTAGACTTCTGCGCCTTTGGCCGTCCGCTACTGTTCGGCGGTATTCGTCCCGTTGGCGGTAGATTGGCGGTAAAAACCGGTTGCGTGGCACTGTCGTCTGGTTTCCCTACGAGCGGGGAAACATCACCCCTCATCCTCCCATCCTCCCGGTGGGGGCGCCGACTTGACGCGCGGCCCACAGCGCGAGCTTGTTCCTCGCGCCGACTTTGGCGACGCACCAGCCGCCGAAGTTGCGGCCGTCGAAGCCCCGCAGCCGGTAGGCGAGAGTCCCGGCGTCAAGGGGTTTCGGCCCGGCCAGTTCCTGCAGCGCCGCGTGGTCGTCGGGCCGGCCCGCGGCGGCCCGCACCAGGTCGGCTGCGGTCATCCCCCGGCTCGCCGGGTCGAGGGACTTTACCGCGGCAATCACCGCCGCCATCACCTCGCCGTCGCGGTCGGAGTGGGCGCGGAGTTCGGCGCGAGTTGCGGCGGGGTCGGTCAGCCCGGCGAACACGACCGCCCCGCGCACGAGCTCCGACCACGCCTCGTACTTGCCCCACGCGCTCAAGCCCTGATCCGGCCGGCCGGCTCGGCAGTACGCCACCAGTACCGTAAAGGCGTCCGACAGCAGCGCGGCGCGGTTGGCGACGACGTAGCCGAACAAGTCTTTCACCCGGAAGTCGTCGCGGGTGTCCGGCGACTCGTGGGGGGTGCTGAGTTTGATCTGCAGCGTCCGCCGGGCGCAGTCGGCTCGGACCTGCACATTGTTGCCCGTGGCGAAGAACGTGACGTGGAGCGGCAGGCTCGGGCTCTGGTTCTTGCCGAGCTTGCGGCCCTCCCATGTGGTCGTCGTTAGCGCGCCGTCGAGGATCGCGCCGCCTATTCTCCCGGCGAGGTTGTCGAAGCAGACCAGACGCCGACCGGAGAGCGCGAACGAGACGATGCACTTGTTCAACTCCTCGCCGTCATCGGGGTAGGGCGTCACCCCAAACGTCGAACCGGTAAGCGCCCCGTGGATGATGTCCGCGAGCAGGGTCTTGCCCGTGCCGGGTGCGTTGGCGTCG
>CAXTPM010000295.1:2552-6670 GCA_964245865.1 uncultured Fimbriiglobus sp.
CCTCTCCGCATCAGCGTTCTCGCAGACTTCGACCAGCGGCGCAGGGCCGTCGAACGCGGGTCGAGCCAGTGGCGTGAGCAGCGCGGCGAGCCACGCGGCCTTGTGGGCGGCCGACTTGAACGGGAAGTCGCCCACGAGGTCGAGGATTCGCGCCGCTGCGGCCGCGCCGTCCACCTGGGTAGGGCGCGTCGGCACCCTCAACTCGACGCCGCAGGGTGCGACGTAGAGGCCGGTTTCGGGGTCGTAGCCGCTACCCAAGATCAGCCCCGAGGGCGACAGCACCGGGAAGTTCACCACGCCTTCGAGGCGACGCAGGCCGGGGTAGGCGGGCGCCGACGCGGCGTAGCTCACCGACCAGTCGGGCGGGTGAGCTTCGGCCACCGAGTCGGCCTTGAGGCGCGTGTAGCGGGCCAGCCGGCTGAGGCGGTCGCGCACCACCGGGACCGGCACGCCGACGATCTCGCATGCGCGGCCGTCGCTCGAGAGCATCACGAGGCGCCCGGCGCGGTGGAACAATTCCGGGTCAAGTGCGAGCGCGGCGAGCGATGCGGCGTTGACCTTGTACTCCGCCGCCGACACCGGGATTTCAACTCGGGTGTCAACAGGGGCGACCGGCGCCAAATCCGCGGCGCCGATGAGCGTGTCGAGTTCGGCGCGCAGGTCCGCGTCCACCAGTCCGGCGCGGGTCGCAATGAAGTCATCAATGTCGCCCCCCTCAGCCAGCCCTGGCAACTCGACGACTTTGACCACGGCCGGCCGCTCGAGCGCGCTCAGGATGCCGGCCACCTCGGCGGCGTACCTCCGGCCCGGCTCGTCGTTGTCCGGGAAGATCGCCACCGTCTTGCCCGCGAGCGGCGACCAGTCGGTGAAGCGCGCCGCTTGGCTCCCGCCGGATGAAGTCGTGGCGGTGTAGCCGAGCCGGGCGAGGAGGTCGGCGCACTTCTCGCCCTCACACACCGCCACCGCCTCGGCGGCTGCCAACTGGGACAGGTTGTAGAGCGGCTGGGGCGAGGGCATCGCCTTGACGCGCCAGCCGTCGGGGAACTTCGAGACGGGGCGGATGTGCTTCTTGACCTCGCCGTCCTTCTCGGTGTCCCAGCGGCACACCAGCCCCACGGGCTTGTTGTCGGCGTCGTGGTAGCGCCAGCACTGGGGCTTGCCGCCCATCAGCTTCGTGAGCGCCGCCACGGCCGCGTTCGCGGTTTGGTAGACCTTCCCGGCCCGCTCCGCCTGGTCGCTACCGCTCGAATGGGACAAGGTCCCATTCGCGGCGCGGGGGCGCCGCCTCCGGGCGAATCGCACTTCCGGCTCGGGCGGGTATAGGTTGCTCATCGACAGACCGAGCGCGGAGACGACCTCCGCGGCGGCGCACCCCGCGTGGCAGCGCAGGAGCACTTTGTTGTCGTCGCCGAGGCCGACGCTCAGGCTCGGGTTGCGGTCGTCGTGGGCTGGGCAGCAGGCGCGGTAGCCGTCGCCGGCGGGGGTGACTTTCTCGAGCCTGCCGAGGACGGTCTGCAGGTGCGCCGGGGCGTGCCCGGCTGTCGCGGTCGCGCTCACAGGGCACCCCCGTTCCGGCGGGCGCCCTCGCCCCCGTCCGCCGTCGAGGCTTCGGCCCAGATTACCGCCGCGAACTCGGGGAGGCGCCGGGCCAGTGCGCGGAGGCCGTGGTGCCGCTCGATCTTCGCCAGCACGAGCCGCTCGAGTTCGGCGCGGCCCCGGCGGGCGACCCTACCCTGCCGGACTAGTCGCGCGGCGCGGCGGTACGCATCAAGCGCGTCGCGGATTTCCGGCGGGGGCTTGTCGCGACCGCCGTCGGGCCTGATAATGGGTTCAACCATGGCAACTCCAGTTGTGTGGGGCGGGGCCGTCGGGGTCCCGGTCGGGTCGAGGGGTCTGCGGTTTACTGCGGCCGCGCCGGGGTCGAGTCCGGCGCGGCCGCTTCGTTGGCCCGGCCGCGTTCTGCCGCGATCGGCGGACTTCGCAAAAGTTCGCGGGCGGCGCCGGCCGATACCAACTCGCGTCAGGCGGGCGTCACGAGCTTGTCGAGGTCTTCGACGAGGACCAGGCGAACTCGGTCGATGACCGTGAAGCGCAAGCGGCCGTCGTTCATGAGTTCGTACAACTTCGTGCGGCCGATGCCGGTGTAGCGCGTGGCGGGGCCGACGCGCATCGACTTCGGGGCGACCTCACTGCGCGCCGCACGCGATGCCGCCGGGGTCGTAGTCGCGCTCATAGCTGCTCCTCGTAAAAACCTTGGTGTCAAGACTAACTTTGGCGAGACTTTGCACGAATCGCACTTCAACCAATCACTTGTTGCGGTCGTAGCGGATTATCAGGCTGTCCGCCGCTGCCGGGTGTTACAGTCCGTGGCAATTCGCTCGGATTCGTGCAGGCGCATGTCCCCCAGACGGCATTACTGTGCCAACTCGCACGTTGTTCACTACTGAACAACTGGTTCGCTGTGGGTGGCGACCCCGTTGCGTCGGCGGTCGTCATTTCGGCGGTCTCCGTGAACAGGCGTGGGCCATCTGGAGCATGGGAGCAATCGTTCCGATCCGTGCGCGTCCGCAAAAGTCCGTCTATATCTTCGACGCGCCGCCGCACCCAGGTGACACAATCGCCCGGCAGTCCGGCAGTTCAGTACGCGCCGGACTGCTTGGGCTTCTCGGCGAACTCGTCCTCCAGGCGGCGCATGCACAGTTCGGCGAGGTCGGCCTCGGCCCGGTCGCGGTGCCGGCGGAACTGGCCCACCACCTCGGCAATGGCGAGCGTCACGACAGCGGGCGCGCCGAGAATCTCGAGTTGAGCCATCGCGTCCCGGCGGTGGGCCTGCGCCTTCGCCCGGTCGGCGCTGCAGCGATCGGCGCCGTAGCCGCACTTGGCGGCGGCGAGCAGGCAATCCTCGGCGCTCACCTCGTCGCCGGCGGCGCACCATAAGCAGTTCATCGCGCCGAGGCTAAACGGCCCGGCGCCGTCGCAGTGCGGGCACGCGCGGTTCAAGTGGCTGACGGTGGCAATCGCGTGTTCGGTCGTCGTGCTGGTACTCATGTGCGTGCGGTCTCCGGGCGCGGCGTCGGGGCCGCGCGGTCGTGGGTAAGGGTTGGGGCTTGTGGACGGGGTTAGCTAGCGGTCGCCAGTGCCGCTCCGGCCGGCCGGCTGTGTTCCGAGCTCAAAGTGGCTTGCCCCTCGGCGTCGAGCTTTTCGGACAGGTCGAGGAGGAGTCGGAGCCGATTGGCGAGCGCGAGCGTTTCGTCTAGCTTCGCCCGCACCGCGCCGGGCGACGGGATCGCGGCCAGCGGGTCGAACGGTTTTCGTGGCACGGGACACCTCCGTTGGTTGAGACGGGGGCATTGTCGCCGGGGCGGCGGGGCTTTTCGGGTGCGAAATGGGTGCTAATTAGCCCCTCTTTAGCCCCTTCCTTTTGATCACGGCCTCGTTGTCGTGGCGGAAAACCTCCCAGCCGATCTTGTCCAACTTCCGATCGACACGGCGCTTGGTCTCCTTGAACTTCGCGACGGGGTCGTCCCAGGTCGCGCCTATCTTGATTGCCAAGTCGGCAAGAGGTAGCCGGCCACCTGCTTTGCAGAGGGCTTCCACAGCGGCCCGCTCCTTCCCTTTCATCTCGTCGCGTGCGAACACAAGCACCTCGGCATAGGAGGGTGCCTCGGCAGGAGCCGGCCCGCCGGGCCGTAGTTCGTCCATGTCACGCACGCCGTCGTCGCACTTGGCCTCTGTGCCTTCGGCGAAGACCGACATATCAGTCGCCGGGAGCGACTCGGCCTGCGGCGGGAGCGGCGCGGCAAGGGCGGGCAGTGCCGCCGGCGCGCCGAAGAGTGCAGCCCCGATTTCACGCTGCGCCGGCGCGCCCCCCGTCGGCTCGGTCCAGTTCTCCATCCACGTGCGGACCAGCGCGAAATCCTCCGGCGGGTACTCGCGCTCGTCGATCGCGCCGGCCACCTGCTCGCGGCTCAGCCCGCAAGCCGCCGCCCTCTCGGCCAGGACTCGGGGCATGCCCTGCGTGTTCGCCCGCACCCGCCACTCGCCCGCGAGTTCGCCGAGCAGGGCCAGAAGTGCCTCAAGCCCGCCCTCAGTGTTCTCAACGTGGCTGGCGAGGAGAA
>CAXTPM010000296.1:0-6666 GCA_964245865.1 uncultured Fimbriiglobus sp.
GCTGCCGCCGATCAAGGTGCCCGTCGGGCCGTCTAGCCCCAACCTGCCGCCGACGACCGCGCAGAAGCCCTCCGAACCCGAACTCCAGACCAACCCCGCGGGGCTGAACCTACGCCCCGCCGCCGACACGCCGCCGTTTGCTCTGCCGAGCGCCCGGTCGATTTCGCGCTCCAGCCCGATCTCGGCGAAGCCCGGCTTCGACCTGTACCCCGTGCGCGGCGAGGCGCCCCCACCGCCCGAGGGCGGCAAGCGCCCGGTGGGGTTCTTCAACCTCAGCGGCCGCGACATCGCGCTGACGGTCGAGGGCCAGACGGTGACGCTCCCGGCGAACCACCAGATCAGCGCGAGCCTGGGGGCGAGCTTCCGCTGGAAGACCGACGCGCTGGCCGAGCAGACTTCGTACCTGGCGCCCGGTGACTCCGGGGCCGACGTGTTCATCCGCCGTTAGGGAGTGCCCCGTGCCCGAGTTGCCGCCCGAGGTCTTCGCCCAGGTCGAGGCGCACTGCGCCGCCGGGGACGCGCACGCCGCCGAGGACCGCTACGACGAGGCACTTTCCGAGTTCCGCCGGGCGTGGGAACTGGTGCCCGAGCCGCGCGAGGACTGGGCCGTCACGCTCTGGCTGCTCGGGGCACTCGGCGATGTCCACTACCTGCGCGGGGCGTTCGCCGACGGCAAGAACGCGCTGGCCGACGCGGTGGCGGTCTTCCCCGAGGCGAAGGACGACCCGTTCGTCTGCCTGCGCCTCGGCCAGTGCCACCTCGAACTCGGCGACCGCGCCGCGGCCCAAGACTGGCTCGAGCGCGCCGGGCAACTCGACGGCGACATCTTCGAGGAGGAAGACCCGAAGTACCTGGAGTTCCTGGAGAGCACGCCGCCGCGGATTTCGGGGCCGATGGCGGACGGGGGGGAGTAGCGGCGCACGACGAATCAAAGCCCAGGGGCGGCCGCCCCTGGGCTTTCAGCGTCCAAGACTCCCCGCGATCCCCTCGACGTAGCTCTCATACGCCGGCCCCCGGCCCAGCAGCGCCCACAGCTCGCGCGAGTCGATCCGCCGGTTCGCCTCGCCCGGCGCCGCTCCCACGTCCGCAAACTGCGCCGCCGGCGCCCCCAGCCTCTCGGCCAGGTGCGTGTAAAACTCGCGGCGCGTGACCGGGTGGCCGTCACTGGCGTTGAACGTGCCGCCGGCCCCGAATCCGCGCGCCAGCAGTTCGGCGATCGCCGCGGCGCCGTCTTCGACGTGGATCAGGTTCAACCACCCATCGGCCCAACTCGCAAGCGGCTGGCCGGCCCTGAGCGCCGCCTCGCGCAACAGCCGCCCTGGGCCGTAGAGGCCGGCGAAGCGTAGCAGCATGGCCGCGGGGCGCAACTCGCGCCACACCGCCTCGGCGGCGAGCACGACGCGGCCCGACTCGTCGCGCGGGTTGGGCGGCGTCGATTCCGTCACCCACCCGCCGCTGGCGTCGCCGTAGACGCTCGTGCTACTCACCGCGATGACGGGGGCCGGCGGCAGGTGGGCCAGCACGTTCCGCACGCCGTCGATGTAGACCGTGGCCATGCTGGCAGACGCGCGGCGGTCGTAGCCCACCGCGTAGACCCAGGCGTCCACGCGGCCGTAGTCCGATAAGGCCCGGCACGAGTCGGCGTCGGTCACGTCCAGGGTGATCGGGGTGACCCCGGCGGCGGCGAGTTCGGCGGCGCGGGCGCGGGTGGTGGCGAACACCGCCACCCCGTCGGATCGCAGCCGCCGGGCGAGGGCGCGGCCGAGGTAGCCGCAGCCGACGATGCCGACGGATTCGGGGGCGGAAGTCTGGGGTGTCACGGCGGGCGGGTTCCTTGTAGTGTGTACGGGTGAGGCCGTTTTCGGAGTGGTCAAGACTTGCTCGCGCCCCCGCCCCCCACCACGCCCAGCACCCCCCTCCCGAGTGCCGCGCCGCAGGTGCGCCCCGCCGCCGGACCCAGGCGCCGGCTGCCGAGGCCGTCGGCGGAGTGGGCGTACCAGTTCGCGTCGCTCGCGCTCTGCACTGGGATTCTAGTCGCCGGGCTGCGCCTGGATGTCGCCGACTTCTCCGCGCCGTTCACTTACGAACAGGACGCACTATTAATTCTGCCGTTCGTGAAAGAGGTCGTGGCGAAGGGGAGCCACTGGACCACGCCACGCCTTGGGGCGCCGGGCATCCAGGAGCTGCACGACTTCCCCGTGATCGATCATTTGCACCTGGCACTCATCTGGCTGATCGGCCGCGTCGAGCCGGACCCCGTGGCGGTGTTCAACTGGTTCTACCTGCTCACCTACCCGCTGTGCGCGGCCACGGCCCTGGCGGTGTTCCGCTTCTACCGGCTCAGCCCGCCGATCAGCGTGGCGCTCGCGGTCTTGTACGCGTTCCAGCCGTACCACTACCAGCGCGGGCAGTTGCACTACTTTCTGAGCGCGTACTACATGGTGCCGCCGACCTTGTGGATGGCGCTCGAGCTGTGCAACGGCGGCGGCTGGTTCGTCGGCCCGGAGGTGGGGCGCCGGGCGAAGCTGTGGCGCGGGCTGCTGGCCGCGCTGATCGGCCTGGCGGTGTCGGCGGCGGGGGCGTACTACGCCTTCTTTAGCTGCATCTTCCTCGCCGCCGGGGGGCTGTACGGCGCCGTCGCGGTCGCCGGCTGGCGCGCCCGAGCGCGCGTCGGGCTGGCCGCCGGGTTCGTGCTCGCGGCGGTGGTCGGCGGCGGGGTGCTCAACCACGTCCCGGCGTTCGCCTACCAGTACAAGAACGGCGAAAACTTCCGGCCGCGCGAGCGCTTCGCCGAGGAGGCCGAGATTTACGGGCTGAAGCTCGCGCAGATGCTGCTCCCCGTGGCGGGGCACAACCCGGTCGCGCTCGGGCCGGCGGTGCTGGTGGACTTCGCCTCGGCGCGCTCGATGTACCTCTCGACCGCGCAGAAGGGACTCAACGAGAGCGACTGGGACGCGGCCGGGGTGGTGGCGAGTGCGGGGCTGGTCGGCCTGCTGGCGATGCTGTGTTTGCCGGGGGCGCGGCCGTTCCCGGCCGGGGCGGCGGCGGCGCTGGCGCTCGCGGCGATCCTATTCGCCACCACCGGCGGGTTCGGGGCGGTGTTCAACTTGCTCATTAGCCCGCAGGTGCGCTGCCACAACCGCATCAGCATTTTCCTGGCGTTCCTGGGCCTGCTGGCGTCGGGGCTGGCGCTCGACGCCCTCGCCCGCCGCGTCGGCCGGTGCGGCTCGGAGCGGCGCGCGGCCCTGCTGGTGGCACTGCTCACGCTCGGCGTCGGAATCTGGGACCAGACCAACGACCAGTGGTTCCCCGACATCCGCCTGAACCGGCCCGGCGCCTCGACGCTCGCCGACGAGCGCGACCGGGTGGCCGACCACTACTACCGCGACCGCGAATTCTTCGCCAAAGTCGAAGCGCTTTTGCCCGAGGGGGCGATGCTGTTCACCTACCCGTACATGGAGTACCCCGAGGGCCAGCCCTACGAGGAGGCCGGGTCGGCCGAGCGGGTGCAGAGCTACGACTTCATGCCCGCGTACCTGCACACCGCCAGTTTGCGCCTCAGCTTCGGGGCAATGAAGGGGCGCGAGGTCGATACCTGGATGCGGGACGTGTCGGACAAGGAACCCGTGCCGCGCCGCCTGGAGCGCATCGCCCTCGCCGGGTTCGACGGGATGCTCATCCTGGGGCGCGGGGTGAACGTCAACCGCCTCGCGGGGCTCCGCCGCGAGATCGAGCAGTACGCCGGCACTAGCTCGCTCGCCGCCGAGTACCCCGAGCGCGGCTTCGTCCTGTACGACCTGCGCCCCTACCGCGAGAGTCTCAGGCGGTCCTACGGCGCGGCGGACTTCGCGGCGCGCGAGAAGGCCGAGCGCACCTCGCCCGTGGCACTGTGGCTCAAGGGGTTTTCGAGCTTCGAGTCGCCGGGCTACGACCACCGCGCGCACTGGGCGAGCCGCAAGGGCACGCTGCTGCTGCACAACCGCCTGGACGAGCCGGCGACGGTCAACCTGTCGATGCGCTTCCAGACGGCGTTCAAGGACACGGGCCGGCTGCGCATCCAGTCCGAGTTGCGCTCCCCCGCAGGCGAAGTGTGGGCCGACGAATTGGAGATCGGCCCCGACGAGAAGTCGCCCGAGTACGCGCGGCAGGTGGTGCTGCCGCCGGGCCGGCACCTGGTGCGATTTGCCTGCAAGCCCGACACCGTGGTGCTGCCGTCGGACTCGCGCGACTTCCTGTTCGTGCTGCGCGACTTCGGGATGGCCCGGCCCGGCGACTCCCCTCCCCCGCCCCCTCCCAGTGGACCCACGCCGTGACCCCCAATCCGCCGCCCGATCGCGGGCACCCGCCGGTGACGATCTTCGACCAGAGCGACACGTTCCGCATGGCGGTGCGGCAACTCGGCCAGGTCGCCGAGGCGCTGCCCGAGTTGAACCCGCAGACCATCCAGCGCCTCTCGGTCCCGAAGCGCTCGCTGGTGGTGAGCGTGCCGGTGAAGCTCGACAACGGCGACTTGCAGATGTTCGCCGGCTACCGAGTGCAGCACTCGCTCACCAGCGGCGCCAGCAAGGGGGGCTTGCGCTACGCGCCGCAGGTGGACTTGGGCGAGGTCGCGGCACTGTCGATGTGGATGAGTTGGAAGTGCGGGCTGATGAACCTCCCGTTCGGGGGCGCGAAGGGGGGCATCGCCTGCGACCCGAGCATCATGAGCCGGGGCGAACTCGAGCGCACGACGCGCCGCTTCACCGAGGAGGTGCTTTCCATCATCGGCCCGCGCACGGACGTGATGGCCCCCGACATGGGGACCGACGAGCAGACGATGGCGTGGATTTACGACACGTACTCGATGAAGATCGGCCACGCGGTGCCCGAGATCGTCACCGGCAAGCCGGTCGAACTCGGGGGATGTGTCGGGCGGCGCGAGGCGACGGGGCGCGGCGTCGTCTACTGCATCCTGGAGGCGATGGCGGAACTGGGGCTGACGCCGCACGAGCAGACCGCGGTGGTGCAGGGCTTCGGCAACGTCGGCTCGGTGACGTGCGACGAGCTGGTGCGCAACGGCGTGAAAATCCTCGCGGTGGGGGACCGCGACGGGGCGATCCACAGCCCGCAGGGGATCAACATTCCGGCGCTCGCGCGGTACGTCTCGGGCAATCCGGCGCGGAGCGTGGTCGGCTTCCCCGACGCCGAGCCGGTCTCGCCCGACGACTTGCTGGCGATTCAGTGCACCGTGCTCGTGCCGGCGGCGATGGAGCGGGTGATTACCGGCGAGAACGCCCACACGCTGCGCTGCCGGATTCTCGCCGAGGGCGCCAACGGCCCCACCACGCCGGACGCCGACGCGGTGATCACCCGGTCGGACATCCACGTGATCCCGGACGTGCTCTGCAACGCCGGCGGGGTGACGGTGAGCTACTTCGAGTGGGTGCAGGACTTGCAGCAACTGATGTGGAGCGACAAGCAAGTCACCGACAAATTGCGTGAGCTGATGCTCGACGCCTACCGCCGGGTGCGGCACTTGGCCAAGGAGCGGCACCTGCCGAATCGGCTCGCGGCGCTGGGGCTTGGGGTGATGAAGGTGGCGCGCGAGAAGGAGAAGCGCGGGCTGTTCCCGTGAGCCGCCCTGCCGTCCTCATCGCCGCGTGCGCCCTCGGCCTAGTCGCCGGCCCGCTGCGCCTCGCGGGCGCCGGGTTCGAGTACCTGCCAGGCGACCGGGTCGATAACCGGCTGAACAATTTCGTGATGGAGCACGGCTACCGCTACGTCTGCGGCAAAGAGCCGCGCTTCTGGGACGCGCCCCTGTGCTGGCCGGCGCGGCGCACCGTGGCGTACTCCGACGCGCACCTCGGCACGCTGCCGGCCTACGCGGCCTGCCGGGCGGGGGGCGCCCCGCCGGAGCGCGCGTTCCAACTCGTGTGGCTGCTGTCGTTCGCGCTGAACTTCGTCGCCGCGGGGTGGGCGGCGGGGCGCTTCGGCTCCGGCGCCTGGGGCGCCGCGGCGTGCGGCACCGTCTTCGCGTTCGGGCTGCCGAGTGTCGCGGAGTGGGGCCACGCCCAACTCGGCCCGCGCTGGCTGGTGCCGGTCGCGGGCGTCTACGGCTGGCGCTACCTGCTGGCGCCGGGCGCCGGGGGGCTGGCCAGGCTGCTGGCGGCGGTCGCGGGGCAACTCGTCCTCGGCGTCTACGTCGGCTACTTCCTCGCGCTATGGCTCGCTAGTCTCGCGGTAGTGACGGCCGCGGCGGGGCTAGTGCCGTGGCGCGCGCACCTGCGGTCGGGGCGATCGGAGTCGCTGAAGCGTGCCGGGGTCGTGCTGCTGGCGGGGCTGTGCCTCGCGCCGCTACTCCTGCCGTACTGGCGGGCGCGGCGGGACTACGAGCCGACGCCCGCGAATGAGTTGAAGCGCTTCTTCGCCACGCCGCAATCGTGGCTCACGCCGCCGGGCCTGTCGCTGCACGCGCGCTGGATGCCCGCGCCCGAGCCGGCCGACGAGCGGCGGCTGTTCCCTGGGTTCGCGCCGGTGGTCGCCCTGCTGGCGGGGCTAGTCGCGCTGCTCCGGCGCGGCAGGGCGGCGGGGCCGGGGGCCGTCATGGCCGCGTCGGCGGTGCTGCTGGCGCTGCTGACCGTGCGCGCCGGCAGGTACTCGGCCTACGATTTGGTGCTGGGGGTGCCG
>CAXTPM010000297.1:0-393 GCA_964245865.1 uncultured Fimbriiglobus sp.
CCTTCGCCGGCCAGATCGAGTTCGAGGATGTCGAGTCGCCCGACTTGGTGCAAGTTGACGCGCTCGGCGTGCGCGCCGACTACCTGCGGGGTGTGGAGGAGTTCCGCGAGACCTGGCGGCGCGAGTGCGGACTAGCGGGAGTCGATTACGTGCCGATGGACACGAGCGTCGGGTTCGACAAAGCGCTGCTGGAGTACCTGATCCAGCGGCAGCGGAGGTTCGGGTGATGACATCGGTTCGCCCCATTGTGGTTGTGTTCGGCGGCATCAACGGCGCGGGGAAATCGACCTCGGCCGGTCAGATTCTGCGCACCTACGACCCCGTGCCGGCGTTCGTGAACGCCGACTCCATTGCCAAGGGTCTCGACGGACTGCACCCCGAGCGCGCAGCGGT
>CAXTPM010000297.1:403-6653 GCA_964245865.1 uncultured Fimbriiglobus sp.
GAGGCGGGCCGGCTCATGCTCGACTACCTCGACAAGCTGTTCGGGCGCCGCGCGGACATGGCCATCGAATCGACGCTCTCGGCGCGGACTTATGCCCGGTTCCTGCGCAAGCTCAAGGACGCGGGCTACTTCGTGCGGATCGAGTACGTCTGGCTCGACTCGGCCGAGACGGCAATCGGGCGAGTCGCTGAACGGGTGCGGGGCGGCGGACACCACATCCCCGAGGACGACATCCGCCGCCGCTACCCGCGCACCACCGACAACTTCCTCACGCTCTACCGCCCCTTGGCCGACGAGTGGAGCGTGTATGATAACTCCGATGGCAAGGTGACCCGCGTCGCGCTTCGCCGACGGGGCCGAAGATGTCTACGACCCGGTCGTGTGGGAACGAATTCAACGGAGTGCCAAGTCATGAACGCGACCCCCCTCCGCTCTTACTGGCCCACAGCCGACGAAACCCTCGCGGCCGCGCGCCTGGGCGTCAAACTCGCCGTCCTCGAACACGCGCGCATGGGCCGCAGCGTGGTCGAGTCGCGCGGCGGCGTCATCGTCGATGTCCCCCCCGCCGAAATCTTCGCCCGCTACGGGTTTGATGAGTTCGGCCGGCCGATCCCCGGCTGGGTCGAGCCGCCCGAAGGATCGGCGTAGCGATGCCGCTCCTTCTCGTTGGCGCCGGCCTCTTGGCACTCCCCGTGGTGCTGCACCTGCTGTTGAAGCAGGAGCCGAAGCGGTTGCCGTTCCCCGCCATTCGCTTCCTGAAGCTCACCCAGAAGACTAGCCAGCGCCGGCTGCAACTGCGGCACTGGCTGCTGCTCGCGCTGCGCGTCCTACTCCTGGCGGCGGTGTGCGCGGCTCTCTTCCAGCCGGTGGTGTCGCTCAAATCGACTGCGCTCTCGGGCATCGGCCTCGAGTCCGGCCGGCCCGTCGCGGCGGTGCTGGTGATCGACACCACCCCGAGCATGGGCTACACGGTGGAGAGCCGCACGCGCTTGAGTGACGCCGCCCGGCGCGCGGTCGAGTTCCTCGACGCGCTCCCCGAGACCTCGCGCGTGGCCGTGGCGACCACCGCCGACCCGAGCTTGAGTTGGGAACTCTCGAAGGCCGACGCGCGCCGGCGCCTGGAGTCGCTCAAAGCCCCCGACGGCGCGGGCCGGCCGGTCACGGGCGTCTTGCGCTCGGTCTACCCGTTCCTCTCGACTGCCGAGCGCGACGGCGGCTCGCTCCCGGCGGGGGCCGATGCTGCCGAGGCGCTGCCCAAAGTCGTGGCGGTGTTCGGCGACCGCGCGGCGGCGAGTTTCGCCGCCGACGCCGCCGCGGAACTGGTCGCCGCGCGCGACGCGGTGCCCGGCGGGGTCGCGCAACTGTTCTTCGATGTCGGCGTCGAAACCCCGGTGAACGTGAGCGTGCTGGCCGCGCAAGTTTCGCCCCCGGTAATCCCCGCCGGCACCTCGGCCACCGTCACGGCCACGGTGCGCTCGACGGGGAGCGACATCGCCGCCGCGTTCGTGCGCCTGAGCATTGATGGCCAGGCGCCGCTGCGGCAGGAGGTGCGCCTGGTCGCCGGGGTGCCGGCGGCACTGTCATTCCGACTGCCCGCGCTGCCCGCCGGGGTCTACCAGGGCGAAGTGGCGCTCGAGACGCCGGACGCGCTCGGCCCGGAGGGGACGCCGGGGTTCGACAACGTGCGCTACGTCAGTTTCCGCGTCGGGGCGCAGCGCAAACTGCTCGCGGTGTCCGACGACCCGGCGTCGGTGCGGCTGTGGCGGCTGGCGATCCAGTCCAAGGGCGACTACGCCTGCGAGGTCGCCACCCCGGCGAACCTGCCCGAGTTGGGCGGCTTCGAGGGCGTTTGCGTGATCGGCGTGCGCGACCCGGCGGGCAGTGGGGTGTGGGCGAAACTCAAGTCGTATGTGGAGCGGGGTGGCCGGGTGCTGGTCGCCCCGCCGCCGGCCAACGCCGTCAACCTCGCCGCGTACACGCCCGACGGCTCGGGGGGCTTGCTACCCGGCGCCCTCAACCGCGTGGCCGACTCCGCCGCGCTGCCCGCGCCCAAGCCCGGCGAACCCGACCCCCGCGACGGCCCGGCGTGGCGCCTGGACGACGCGGCCCTCGGGCACCCGCTCTTGGCGCCGCTCAAACCGCTGGTTCTTCAGGGCGACATCGACTTCCTGATCAACCCGCGCCGCAGCCGCCGCGTCTGGGAGGTCGATCTCGCCCCGGACTCGGCGGTGGTGGCCCGCTACGCCGAGCCGGCCGGGCGCCCCGCGATTCTGGAGCGCGCGTTCCCCGGCACCGGCCGGGTGGTGCTGGCCACCACGCGCTTCGACGACCCGCCGCGCGACCTGGCCGAGCGCTGGAACAACTACTTCGAGACGAGCGAGTCGAGCTTCGGCAGCTACTTCCCCAACCTGTTCGCGCAGTACCTCGCCGGGGGGGAGTCGGGCGCGGCCAACTATCAGTTCACGACGGGGCAGGCCGTCGCGTTGCCCCTGCCTCGCACCGCCACGACGGCGGCGCAAGTGCTGTCGCTGGAAGGGCCGGGGGTGCGCGGCGACGAGGCGCTGAAGCCCGACGGATCGACCTTGACCCTCGCGCCGAGTCGCACCGCCGCGCCCGGTAATTACCGGCTGCGCGGCACCAGCCCGGCGTTCGAGGAGCCGTTCAGCCTCGACATCGATGCGGGCGAGTCGGAGTTGGCGAAGGCTCCGGCGGAGGCGGTGGAGTCGCTGTTCGGCCCGGAGAGCGTCTTGGGGGCGGGCAAGTCGTTCGACCTGGCGAAGTTCGTGCAGTCGTCGCGCGGCGAGGTGGCGCTGTTCCCGTGGCTGGTGGGACTGATTTTCGTGCTATTCTTGGCCGAAGGGCTGTTTGCGAATCGGTTCTACCGCGGCGCGAACCGCCCGGCGCGGTAAAATCGGCGCGCACCCCTCGAAGCGCGGCCGGTTCGGCCGATACAATTGTCGGGACACTCCCCGACGCCCGCGATCTCGAGAGGCCCGGCCCCCGCACAACCGGGGCCGGGGCAATGTCGGTATGAATCAACTCCGCGCCGCCCCGGCCCGACTCGGGCGGCTACTGTTCTCGGGGCGCTGGGCCGCGACGGCGTTCCTCGTGGCCGTAGTGGCCGCGCTGCAACTGCTCGGCTACACCGCGCGGAGCCAGTTGCACGAGTCGCACGACCTCCTGGGCGCGGCGGTGCTGCTCTCCGCGCTGGCGGTGACGGCGGCGCGGCACCGGCACGAACCGCTGCCGTGGATGACGTGGCTGGGGCGGCGGGCGCGGAACTTCCTGCGCGTCGGCTACCAGCACGGCTACGACCTGCGTGGCACCCCGCCGTACCCCGCGCGCCTGCCTCCGGGGGTCTGGTGGTTCGTCCTGGTGGCTGTCCTGGTCGTCGGCGCGGCGGTCGCGGCGGCGGTCTGGGTCGAGGGCGGGGTGCGCGGCGTCGTCACCTCGGTCTCGTATGTGGCGTACCTCGGCGGCCTGTTGGTGGTGTGGGCGGGGCTGTTCCTCGCGGCCGTCTTGGGTCTGTACCTGCCCGACCTCGTGGGGAACCAGTTCTTCGGCCGGCCGGGCACGCGCCGGGAGTGGGCGGTGCGCCTAGCACTGTTGTCGGGCTACGTCACCGCCGCGTGGGCGCTGTCGCGCTTGGTCGCGCCACTGGCGCCGCTGTCGGCGGCGCTCGCGGGCATGGCGGCGGTGGTGGCGGGCCTGACCCGGCGGCGCCCCGACGACGCGGCGTTCCTGTGGCGCGCCGGGCCGGGGGCGCCGATCTCCGCGGTGCCGATGCGCCTCTTGATTGCCACGATTCTCGGCTGCGGGTCGCTGCTGGTCGCCGCGCTGGTGGTGCTGGCGACCGGCGAGTGGCTGTGGCGGGTGCCGCCGGCCCAGCCCGACCCCGCCGCGTGGCTGACGCCGGCGGCGGGGACGGCGGTGGCGTGGCTGATGCCCGGCGTCGCGGCGGCGCTGGCGGTCTGCCTGGCGGTGGCGAGGCGGCTCGACCCCGCCGCTCGCGACGCCCCCACCGTGGCCGTGCGCGGCGCCCGCGCGCCCTCGGAACTCGCGTCGGCCGCGCGGGCGGTGGCGGGGTGGGGCTGGCGTGTGCGCCGCCCCGGCCGGCCCCCGGCCGATGTCGCCATCGAGATCGTCTCCCCGGACCAGTCCGAGGTATTCGAGTTCGAGGCCGGCGACCCGCTGAAACTGAGCGTGGCCGACCTGGCCCTGCCCGAGGCGCGCGACCGGCTGGCCCGCCGGGACGAGATGGCGCTGCGGAAGGCGGCGCTGCGCGGCGCGCGGCAGTTGTTCCGCCGGGCGTTCGCCGAGCGCAAGGCGCGGGGCGGCAGCTTCCAGTTCGCGCCGCACTGGTGGTTCATGGACCGCCTGACGCGCGAGGAGCCGCGCCGGGCGCGCACCGGGAGCCGGCACCGCCAAGTCGCGCCGCCGTTCCAGCGCGTGTTCGCGCCCCGCGTCCGCCAGCACTTCCACGCGGTGCTGCGCGCGGCGCAGGTGGACCTGATCTTAATCGAGGACGGCGTGGGGCTGCGTCGCATCGAGCGCGTGCTCCGCGAGTTGTTCGACCTGTACCACAAGCACCAGGGCGCCCGGCGCGCCGAAGAGCACCTATTCCGCGGCATCCCGAAGGTGCGCGTGATGCTCCACGACTACGCCCCCGAGGCGCCGTTCAAGGCGACGCGCTACGCCGAGCCGCACCTGAACGATCTGGACCGCGCGCGGGTGCTGCACGTCTTCCGCGACGCCGGCGAGGCCGAGGTGCCCGACGACGCGCCGTTCGACTTCAGCTACGAGCCGTCGCCCGCGCTGGGGTTCTACTAGTGCCCAGCCACCTCTCCACACTGGGGTTCGCGGTCGAGACCGAGGCCGAGTTCTGGGAACTCGCCCAGCAGGTCGGCCCCGAGTCGGATGGGCTGGCGGTGGAGGGCGGTACTTACTTCCACTGGTCCGACGGCCCGGTCGAACTCTGGTTGCAGGTGACGCGCGGCGAGCAGTTCGTGGGCCTGAACCCCCACTACTTCGGCCCGAGTTCGGTGATCGCCCGCTTAACCGAGCGCGTGCCGGGCGCCGACGGCAACCCGCTCGACGGCGGCTTCCGCGCCGAGTTGTTTCACAGTGAAGAGTCCGACGAGGTGCTGGCGGAGTTCGCGTTCGACAGCCCCGAGTTCGCGCGCCTGAGCGCCGTGCCGCTGCCGGCCGTGGTGCGCCTGCAATTGGCGGCGTTCGCGCACGAGCTAGAAGTGTTCGACTCGCCGGAGAGCTTCGCCGAGGCGCAAGAACTCGCGCGGGAAGCGAGCGAGCCGGCGCTGGAGCCGACCCACTTCGCGGCGGCGCGCCCGGACGCCGGGGGCGGGGGCCGGGCGCGCGTGTACCTCACCGGCGCAATTTTGGCGAGCGCCGAACAGACGAACGTGCTGAGCGGCATCCGCTACCACTGGGCGCAAGTCGCGGTGCTGGGCGGACCCGGCACGGTAGACGTGGTGTGCGACGCGAGCTTGTGGGGCGGGGCGACGCTGCCCGAGGGCGGCGTGCTGAGCGGCACGTTCTGGCTGAGCGGGCGCGTGCGGGTGGGGTAGACCGGCGTTACCAACAACAAGTCACCGCAATAAAGTGGGGGTACGGCTCGTGGTTTTGGCCGGGAGGTGGCGTGGAGTTCGAGTGGGACGGGGCCAAGGCCGAGTCGAACCTTCCCAAGCACGGCGTGACCTTCGCCGAAGCATCGACGGCTTTCGCGGACCCACTTGCCGCTCTCTTCGCCGCCCCCGACCACTAGAACGGTGAGTTGCGGGAAGTCCTGGTCGGCTACTCCGACGCGGGCGGGCTCTTAGTGGTGAGTTTCACCGAGCTGGTCGGGTTGATTCGGATCATTAGCGCCCGCGCCGCTAATTCGGGTGAACGCCGCCGGCACGAACAGCGACCCCAAACGTAGGGTGAGTCATGAGCGACGAACTGCGGGCCGAGTACGAGTTCGACTACGCCCAGGCCAAGCCGAACCGCTTCGCAGCCTCGCTGAGTAGAGGGGGGCGCCTGGTTGTGCTAGCCCCCGACGTGGCGGCGGCGTTCACCTCGTCGGAGTCAGCGAACGCCGCTCTGCGCGAACTCCTTCGGGCGACGCCCCGGCCGGGCGCGGTCGCCCCGCTGTGAGGGTCGCCCCCTGGCTCCTACTCGCCGCCGCGTTGCTGTACCCGCCGGCGGGGCTGGCCGTCTTGACCGGCGGCAGCTCGCTCGACTCGGTCTGCGC
>CAXTPM010000298.1:0-6645 GCA_964245865.1 uncultured Fimbriiglobus sp.
GCCAGGCGGCGGGCCGCTCGCGGGCGGCGTACTCGGCGATCAGCCTGGCGTCGGCCCGGTCGGTCTTGTTGCCCCGGCCCCGCGCCAGCCCGGCGTACTTGACCCGCGCCGGGTTGACGACGCTGACGAGCCGGCCGCCGGCGGCCAAGTGGGTGGCGAGGGCCTCGGAGTACGGGCCGGTGGCCCCCATGCAGAAGTGCAGGTCGGCGCCCCTCCCGTGCCGGTCGGCCCACGCGGCGAGGGCGGCGTGGCCCTCGGCGTCGTTGCCGAACGCGGCCTCCCGAGTCGGCCCCCCGCTCGGACCCAGGCAGCAGTCCAGGGTGTCCTTCGACGCGTCGATCCCGACGAACACGGTGCCGGCGACGGCGGCGGTAGTGCCCACGGCGTCCCTCCCCTCTGACTCACGATGCGGGGTCGCCTCGGGTCGAGGTGCCCACGGGATAGCGTCCGAGGTCGAGGAGCGCCGGCGACCGGCCCGCAATCTGGTTCCCGAGGTCAGTGCCTCTGGCGCTGCATGCGGTTCGTCCGGCCGCCGGGCTGTCGCCTCAACGACCCCCGCATGGTAATATGTGAGGCGCCGCAGCGGACACCGGGGGCGTGACGGCGTAACATCTCACCACATCCGCCCACCGCCCCCGGTGCCGCTGAGCTAGTGCGTTCGGCGACCGGAGGGCTTCTAGTGGCATGAACGCCAAGACAGCGCAAGCGGGTGGAGTGGCTGACTGACGGCCACCTTCGAGGCCCGCTGGGAGCGGGGGTTCGTGGCCCTGTCTTCGCCGGGGGAACTGTATCTGGAGGTGGCCGGGCCGGTGCCGGCGTCGTTCCGGCGGGCGAGCCGGGGCGGGCCGATGCTCGCAGCCGGGGACTTCGAGGGGCTTGAATCCGCCCGCCGCGCCGCCGACAATGACGGCCACCCCTCCCCGACGCCCCGGAACGCGCCCGATGAAACTCGGCATGAACCTGCTCCTCTGGACCGGCCTGGTCACCGAGGCCGACTTCCCCACCTTCGGCAAGCTCAAAAGCGCGGGGTTCGACGGACTCGCGTGCTCGACCGTCACGGTGCTGAACCCCGACACCAACCCGATTAGCCCCGACGCCTCGGTGCGTGCCGGCGCACTGGAGCGGCTGAAGTGGGCCGTCGAGATGAACCACGTCCTCGGCAGTTTTGCGATGGTCGGCCCGTTCCACTCGCCGCTGGGGGTGTTCAGCGGGGGCGGCCCCACCGCCGACGAGAAGGGCCGCGCGGCCGAGGTGCTGCGCCAGGCCGCCGAGTTCGCGAAGCAAGCGAACCTGACGCTGGCGATCGAGTACCTGAACCGCTTCGAGTGCTACTTCCTCACCACCGCCAAGGACACACTCGCGCTCGTGAACGCGGTGGACCACCCGAACTTCCGCTGCATGTACGACACCTTCCACGCGCACATCGAGGAGAAGAACCAAACCGACGCGATCCGCACCGTGGCGCCGGTGATGGCCCACGTGCACCTGAGCGAGAACGACCGCGGCACCCCCGGCACCGGGCAGGTGAGGTGGGACGACGCCTTCGCGGGGCTGAAGGAAGTCGGCTACGACGGCTGGGTCGTCATCGAGGCCTTCGGCCGAGCACTCCCCGACTTGGCGGCGGCGACGCGGGTGTGGCGCGACCTGTTCCCGAGCGCCGAAGAGGTGTACGAGCGGGGCGGGCGCTTCATCCGCGATTCGTGGGCCGCAAAGGTGGCGCAGTGAGCGGGAACCCGACGCGCGCGCCGCGCCTGCTGGCGTGGCTGGCGGTCTTCGCGCTGCACGGCCTGCTGGTGGCGCTCGGCGCGCGGTACCACTCCTTCATTCCCGACGAGGACGCGTACCTGAACCTCGCGCGGAACCTGGCGGCGCGCGGCGACTACTCGCTCGACTTTCCCGCGTTCTGGCACGCGCCGGGGCAGCCGAACACCTACTACGCTCCCGGCTGGCCGGCGCTACTCGCCGCCGGGTACGCCGCCGGCGGGGTGGCGGGCTGCTGGGCGGTGCTGTGGGCGGTCTGGTGCGCCGCGTCGGTCCTGGCCGACCGGCTCGGCGCGGAGTGCGGCCTGCCCGAGCGCGCCCGCTGGCTGCTGGTCGCGTGGCTGGGCGCCAACCCGCTCTACGGCTACTACCACGGCCACCTGATGACCGAGCCGGCGGCGGTCGCGTTCACCCTGGCGATTCTGGCACTCGGCCTCCGCCTGATTCGCCGGCCGACCGCCCGCGCCGCGGCGCTGCTGGGCGCCGTTTCGGCCGCGGCGCACCTGACCCGCACGCAGACGCTCCTCCCGCTCGCGGCGGTCTGGCTCGCCGCGCCGGCTTTCGTGCCGCGGCGCCGACTGCCACTCCTGGTCCTTGTATTCGCGGCCACCCACCTCGCCCTGGTCGCCCCGTGGCTGGCGCGCATGGCGTCGGTCGGGGCCACCCCGCTCGCGGTCGAGCTGAAGTTCGGCAGCAACCTGTACACCTACTGCGGCGCCCTCGGGGACGGCTACGGCGGGGGGGGGCCGGCGGTCGAGTACCCGCCGGGCCTCGCCGAACTGACGCCCGCCGCGCGCGACCGGCTGCTGCGCCGCCTGGCGCTCGGGGCCATCGCCGAGCGCCCTGGCGACTACCTGCGCGCCTGCCTCGCCCGCGCGGGCTACCTGCTCAGCCCCGTGCCGAACTTCGGCCCCGGCGGGGGACTCAAGACCTACGCGATGGCCGGCTCGACGGCGCTGTTCCTCTACGCCCCACTTCTGGCCGTCCTGGCCGCGCTCGCCGCGCGCCGGCCGGTCCCCCCGGCGGCGCGCGTTCTCGTGGTCGCCGTCGCGCTCTGGTACGGCTTCCACGTGCTGCTGCACGCGAGCGTCCGCCAGCGCCTGCCGAGTGATGCGGTCGTCGCCGCGCTAGCCCTCACACTGTGGGCCGGGCGCCGCGGCCCCGCCGCCCCGGAGGTCCGCTCGACCTCGGCGCGCCCGTCGCGCCCGGCAATCTGGTACGCTGCCTCGTAGGCGCTGAAGTACCTGCCGGCCGCGAACACGACTCCGACGGCGATCGCCCACGAGGCGGCGTGGGTGGAGGAACTGCCGAACATCGGGTAGCGCCGCCGAAGGGGTTGGGCCGGGGTTCGCGGTCCTACGCCCCCGCCGCGCCGATTCTTTCACCGCGTCGCGCGCCACCGCCCGCACAACTCCGCCGCGGCGCGCTTCCAGGTGGGGAACTCGAACGCGAACCCCGACGCCTGCAACTTGCCGGGGACCAGGCGACGGCTCTTGAGGATTAGTTCCGTCTCGGTGCCCAGGAGCCGCGCCCCGACTTCGAGCATGGGCCGCGTCGCGGGGAGTCCGAACGGCGCGCCCCACGCGCGGCGCAGCGTCCGCATGAACTCGGCATTCGTCACGGGGTTCGGCGCGCACACGTTCACCGGCCCGCGCAACTCGTCGTGACCGACGACCCAGTCGAGGGCGCGGGCGAAGTCGAACGCGTGGACCCACGACACGAACTGCCGGCCATCGCCGTTGGTGCCGCCGAGGCCGCGGCGCACGAGCCACAGCAGCACGTCGAACACCCCGCCCGCGTCGGGACTGAGGGTGAGGGCCGAGCGCAACAGCACTAGCCGGGTGCGCGGCAACTCGAACTCGCTCGCCGCCGCCTCCCAGGCTTTGGCCACGCCGACGCTGAAGCGGTACGCCTCCGGCAGGCCAGGCTCGTCGCCGCCGATCACCCCGGAGAGTTCGTCGTGCGGCGGGCCGAAGGTGTGGGCGTAAATTGTCGCCGTGCTCGACTGCAGCCAGACGCGCGGCGGCTGCTCCAGCCGGGCCATCGCCCGGCCCAGTACGCGCGTCGATTCGACCCGACTTTCGACGATCTCGCGCCGGTTCGCGGCGGTGTAGCGGCAATTGACCGTCCGCCCGGCGAGGTTCACGAGGGCATCCGCGCCGTCGAGTTCCGCCGCCCACAGCCCGAGGGTGCGGCCGTCCCACCTCACCGCGCGGCCGAAGGGAGTCGAAGACCGGCGCGTGAGGACGACGAGGTCGTGCCCGGCAGCGAGCCAGTGGCGCGCGAGCAGTGTGCCGACTTGGCCGCTGCCGCCGGCGAGCACGAGTTTCATGGGCTGTTCCACGCCTTCCGAGCCGGGGGTGTGAACCCCCCGAGTGACGCGCGATCAACCGAACCCCGGCGGCGGGCTTAACTCCGGGGCACTCGGGGGGGATACCCCCCGCTCAAAAGCTCGGAGCCGAAGACGCCTGGCACTCCGCCTCGATCGCCGCAAGCTGCGACAAGTGCCGGCGTGCGTGCTGGGCCAGGAACATCAGCCACTGGTACAGGTCGAGCTTGCCGAGTCCCGCGACGGTCATCGTCACCGCGGCCAGCGCCCCGACCCCGCCACTCAAGCGGTCCAGCGCGGCCAGGCACTCGGCGCGCTGGGCGGCGAGTGTGGCGCGGACTTCGCCGAGCGCGAGAGCGCCGGTCGGCTCCATGTGCTCCGGGCGTACCCAGTCGAAGCTGCCGCGCTCGCCGATGATGTCAAGAATCGCAAGGTCGCTCTCGGCCGCGGCCGGCGTCTCGCCACGCGCCGCCCGGCGGAGGGCCGTCGCGGCGTGCTTGGCCAGCGTGAGCATCAGGAAGTGGTTTGTGAGCCCGACGTGCTCCAAGACCTGCGGCGCCGACCACCCGAGCGCCGGCCGGAACGCGAGCAGCCCCGCCGGCCGGTCGAACCAGCCGTCCAACTCGGCGAACGCTGAGCCGAGCGCCGCCCGCACCGCCGCTACGGTCGCCGTGTGGCTCACGACCTCCGCGTCGTCACGATCCACGAGTCACGACCCACGCGCTACGATTTACAGCTTGCCGGCTTCCTTGTACATGACGTGCTTGCGCAGCGTCGGGTCGAACTTCTTGAGCGAGATGCGCTCCTTGGTGTTGTTGCGGTTTTTTTGGGTGAAGTAGCAGTGGCTGCTCTCGCTGCTCACCAGCTTGATGATCCCGCGCGCTTCTTTGCCTTTGGCCATGACGCAAAACCCACTGTCAGTCGGTGCGGACGGTGCCCAAGTCGCCATCATACCGCGCGGCGCGAATTGGGCTAGGCCGACTCGGGCGGTTGCGGCTAGAGTGCGCCGCGTCCGTCCGACTGGAGTGGGGTTTCGGTATGCTGTCGATTCTCGCCGCCGCGCTGTCGGTGCCGCCGCTCCTAATCGCGGCCTATTACGCCGCCACGACACTGGCGGGGACTCGGCGGCGCCCCGAGCCGGCGCGCCCGGCGGCGTGGCCGCGCGTCGGGGTGCTAGTCCCCGCGCACAACGAGGCGCTTTCGATCGGCGCCACGATCCGCTCGGCGCGGGCGCAGGCGTACCCGCCGGGTCGCGTGCGGGTGCTGGTCGTAGCCGACAACTGCTCCGACGACACCGCCAAGGTGGCGCGCCGGCTCGGCGCCGAGGTGCTGGTCCGCGCCGACCCGACGAGACGGGGGAAGGGCTACGCGCTCGAACTCGGGGTGGCGGAACTGCTGGCTGACTGCGACGGGGTGCTGGTGCTCGACGCCGACTGCGACCTGCCGCCGGGGTGCCTCGCCGAGTGCGCCGGGGAGCTGGCGCGCGGCGCGGCGGCGGTGCAACTGGCCCGGCTGCCGCGCGCCTCGCCGCGGCCCGCGCCGGCAGAGCTGGTCGCCCTGGTGGGGTCGGCGATCGAGAACGCGGTCTCGGCCGGGCGGGCGCGGCTCGGGCTGTCGGCCGCGCTACGCGGCTCGGGGATGCTGCTCGCGCGGGAGACCCTGGCGCGCGTGCCGATGGCGACCTACGGACTCGTCGAGGACGCGGAGTACGGGGCGAAACTCGCCGAAGCCGGGGTGCGCGTCGGGTTCCGCGCGGACGTGGTGGTGCGCGGCGAAGTCCCCGCCGACGGGGCGGTGCTGGCGCGGCAGCGCGTCCGCTGGGGGGCCGCACTGGCGGGCGGAACCCGGCGCGAGCGCCTCGGCCGGGCGCTGCACAGCAAGCCGCTGGTGCTGGCACACTCGGCGCTCTCGACGGCGCTGCTAGCCGCGGTGTGCGCCCTCACGGAGAGCGCCGCCGGGCCGTTCGCCCTGCTCGCGGTGGCCGCGGCGTGGCTGCTGACGCTGTGGGTCTACGGCCGGGCAATTCGGCAGGTGTCGTCGTGGGGCGCGGTGCTCGGCTCGGCGGCGGGGCTAGTCGCGGCGGTGGCCGGCATCCTACGGGCCAACGCCTCGGCCGCGACCGGCGGCGTGCGGGCGTGGGAGCGCACGACCAGGGCGGCGGAACTCGCCGGGCGCTGAGTGCGAACGCCGAGGGGGCCGTGGGGCCGGCCATCAGGTTCGGCCGAGGACGAGATCGACCGCCCAGCACCCCCGGATGTGCGGGCCTCCCCCGCGACAGTGGTTCAGGACGCCCGCGTCGTCGCACCCCGCCTCCTCGAGGGCGTCCGCCAGGACCGGCAGGAGCGAGAAGTCGCGGGCCTCGTAGGCCGCGCGGGCGAGGCCCGCGACTGCCCCGGATCGCCAAGAATCGGGGAATGGGGAAGCCGATGCCCGGCCCCCGAACAGGTCTTCCAGCCAGGCCAGTCTCAGTTCGTCCTCGGCCGGGATCGCCGCGCACTTCGCCCCCCAGTACGCCTTGCCCGCGGCCCCGCCGCTCGCGTACCGGAAGTCGGGGT
>CAXTPM010000299.1:0-5345 GCA_964245865.1 uncultured Fimbriiglobus sp.
AAGGCGAAAACCGGCTACGAAAAAGGCTCCGACGGCAAGTACATTCAGGAATTGCCGCGCTGCCACGGCGAGGTGGCGATGGCCGACGCGATCCTCGCGCTGACTGCCAACATGGCGATGAAGCAGCGCGTGCGCATCGAGCACGACCCGGCGTGGTTCAAGTCCGACGACGCGGCGGTGCCGGAGTCGAAGTACGGCGACAAGGGCGGGGCGCAGGCGTGACGGCGAGCGTCGCCGAGCGCCTCTGCCGCTTCTACCAGTCGCTGTACCCGTTCTCGCCGCACCCGGAGCAGTCCGCACTCGTGGACTTGCACCGGGTGGCGACTCGGGGCGGCGGCGCTAATGCCGGCGGCATGGGGCCGTACCTGCGGGCGTACTTCGACCACCAGTACGCCAAAGCCGCCGGGGCACTCGCCCGCTTCACGGCAATCACGAGTGAGTGGCACGACGGGCGTGCGCTCGACTTCGGCGCGGGGGCTGGCGGGTTGACGGTACGGCCGCGGGAGCATTGCCCGAGTGCCGTCGGGATCGACCTCGACGCCGAGAAACTCGCGTTTGCCCGCGCCGAGGCTGCCGAACGCAAGCTCGATCACACCGAGTTCGTCTGCTACCCCGGCGGGTTGCCGGTGCCGCTGCCGGACCATAGTTTCGACAGCGTCACGTGCGTGGACGTGATGGAACATCTGCCGAACCCGGCGGGGTTCGTGGCCGAGTTCCGGCGGCTGTTGCGGCCGGGCGGGCTGCTGCTCGTGAGCTTCGGCCCGCCGTGGCGGCACCCGCACGGCAAGCACATGTGGTCGCAGTTGCCGGGGTGGTGGACGCACCTGCTGTTCCCCCAGTCGGCGGTGATGCGCGTCGCGGGGTTCGGCCCGGACTCGACCTGGGAGCAACTCGGCCTGCACCGCCTCACCGTCGGGCGGTTCGAGAAGATTATGGCAGCCAGTGGGTTCGTGCCGGTGTACACCCGGTCCTCGACGGTCAAGCGCCTACCCGTGGTCGGCCGGCTGCCGGTCGTGCGCGAGTTGTTGACGGCCGAGGTGGTGGGCGTGTACCGCAACTCGTGACAGCGAATCGACGACGTGAGGATTGCCGTGCAGTTGCCTCCCACCCCGACGACCACCCCGACCGGACAGCCGCCCGCCACGCCGGTCGGGCAGGCCGAAGTGCAGGCCGCGCCGACGCCGAAAGGCGGGGTGGCGCTGCCCAAGAAGCAGGCCGACCCGACCGCGCTGATCGGCCCGGCGGTATGGCTCGCGCTCGGACTGCTCGTCACGGCACTCGTGCTCGTGGCGGTGGACCGCTGGCGCAAGCGGCAGTCGCGCGGCGGCGAATCGTCGTTCGGATCGCTGAGTGAATACCGGCAAATGTACGAGGACGGCGAACTGACCGAGGCGGAGTACAACAAGCAGTACAACAAGTTGCGGGCAAAGCTGGCGCCGAAAATCAAGGCCGAGTTGAGGGTCAAGCCGCCCAGTCCGGGGCCGCAACCGCCGCTCCCGCCCCTCCCGCCGGTCGATCCGCCGGTTTCGAGTTGATTCGCGCCCTTGAAGTTGCGACACTACCAGAGTGGGCCAGATTGCCGGAGCCGCGCAACCGGCACGCGGCGTCGGGTTGGGGCGCGGTTTGTCCGAAAATGTGGCAAGTCGGGTTCGGGCTGCTTGCGCCGGACGCTATAGTTGGGTGGCCGGCCGGCCCGCGATCTGCATAGGGTATGCCGCGTCGGAAACCGTTACAAACTCAGCGCTTGCGATCGGGGATGACGAATGGCCGAGCGTACCTCTGGCGACGGAACCGGCACCCGCAAGCCCCCCGGCGCGGCCGGGCGCAACCGCAACGCCTACTGCTCGTTCTGCCGCCGCAGCCACCGCGATGTCGGCCCCCTAGTCGAGGGGCCGGGCGATGTCTACATCTGCGGCGAGTGCATCGATTTGTGCCAGTCGATCATCGACCAGGAGCGCAAGCGGCGCGGCACCCCGAAGTCGGCCTCCGGCAGCAACATCCCCTCGCCGCGCTCGATTAAAGAGCGGCTCGACCAGTACGTGATTGGTCAAACTCGCGCGAAGCGTGTACTCTCCGTGGCGGTGCATAACCACTACAAGCGCTTGTCGCTCGGCGAGGCGGCGCGGGACGGCGTGGAGATCGAGAAGTCGAACATTTTGCTGATCGGTCCTACCGGCTCTGGCAAGACCCTGCTCGCCAAAACCCTCGCCAAGATTCTCGACGTGCCGTTTGCGATCGGCGACGCCACTACGCTGACCGAGGCCGGCTACGTCGGCGAGGATGTCGAGAACCTTTTGCTGAAGTTGTTGCACGCGGCGGACTTCGATGTCGAGGCGGCGCAGCGCGGCATCATTTACATCGACGAAATCGACAAGATCGCCAAGACCTCGCAGAATGTGAGTATCACGCGCGACGTGTCGGGCGAGGGCGTGCAGCAAGCCTTGCTCAAAATGCTCGAAGGCACGGTGTCGAACGTGCCGCCGCAGGGGGGCCGCAAGCACCCCGAGCAGCAGTACATTCAGGTCGATACGTCGAACATTTTGTTCATCGTCGGCGGAACGTTCGTCGGCCTCGAGAATATCATCTCGAAGCGCGCCGGCAAGAAGACCATCGGCTTCGGCGCGGCCGGGCCGAAGGACGCGGCGCGGGGCGAACTCCTGGCGCAAGTCGTGGCCGAAGACCTCACCGAGTTCGGACTGATCCCCGAGTTCATTGGGCGATTGCCGATGATCGCGCCGCTCGACCCCTTGGACGAGGAGACGTTCACGCGCATCCTCACCGAGCCGAAGAACGCGCTGGTGCGGCAGTACCAGAAGCTGTTCGAGATGGAGGGCGCGGACCTCGAGTTCGAGCCGGCCGCCCTCGCGGAGATTGCGCGGCTGGCAAAAGTCCGCGACACGGGGGCGCGCGGCTTGCGCGCCATCGTGGAAGAGATGATGCTGGACATCATGTACGATTTGCCCGAACAAGAGGCCAAGGGCCGGCACGTCATCACACTCGAAGCGGTGAAGAGCCGGCGTGCGAAGTTCTACCCGAACGCGCCGGAGATTGTCGTCGATACGGGCGACAAGATGAGTGCGTAATTTCTGTGGTGCCCAGCCATGCCGCGTGCGGTGCCGGTGCCGATCTCGCAGTTGCCCCGCAATGTGCCGGGCGAGTGCTACGCCGTCCTGCGCGAGCGCACGGCGGGCACCACGCGCGACGGCAAGCCGTACTTCACCTGCCGCTTCGCGGATCGCGCCGCCGAACTCGTCTCGAAGATTTGGGCGGACAGCCGCACCTTCGGCGACTGTAACACGTTGTGGCAGGCCGGCACCTGCTACCGCCTCACGGGCGTGGTGAGCGACCACCCGAGTTACGGGCCGCAACTCGACATCCACAAGGCGCGGCCGGTCGCCGAGGCGGATCGGGCGGAGGGGTTCGACCCCGGCGACTACGAGGTGCGCTCGCGTCTGGATTCGGCCGAGACGTTCGCGCAGTTAGTGGAACTCGCCTCGGCGGAGGTGGCCCACGCCGGGCTGCGGCGCCTCGCGCTCGAACTGCTCCGAACTCACCGTGAGACATTATTGAACTTGCCGGCGAGCCTGAAGCAGTTCTACCCGTTCCCCGGCGGCTGGCTCGAACACGTTTTGCACGTGACGCAGACTTGCATTTCGCTCTGCGACTACTACCAAAGTATGTACGCCGGCACCGGATTCACACTCAACCGCGATGTCGTGATTTGCGCCGCCCTGCTGCACGACCTCGGTCGCGCGGCGGAGTGGCACCCGGCCGTGGCCGTGGGCGTGCCGCCCGAGCCGACCGTGGCGGGGCAGTTGCACGGGCACTTGGTGCTGGGGCGCGACCTGATCCGCGACGCCGCCCGAGGGGTGCCCGAACTCGACGCCGAAACGCTGCTGTTGCTCGAACACGTGGTGCTGACGCACCTGAGTTTGCCGGCGTGGGGGTCGCCGCGGCTGCCGCTGGTACCCGAAGCGGTGCTGCTGCACCACGCCGACGACTTGAGCGCGAAGTTAGAGATGTACGCCCGCGCCCTCACGCTCGACGCGGCCGGGGGCGACTTCACCGAGCGCGACCCGGCGTTGGGCAAGGCGCTCTGGAAGACCCGGCCGGTCGGCTAGTCGTCGGTTAGCGGCTCGAACCGCTGCACTTGCCGCCCCTCGTGCCGCACCATTTCGGTGAACATCGACAGCGGCCGCGCCCACCACTGGCGTGCCCCCTCGGGGCGGTACACCACAAGTTCCTCGTCGGTCTCGGAGTGCCTCGCGGTCAGCAGCACCTCGTACACGCCCCCCTTGAAGTGGCGGTAACGGCCACTCGGCGCGGGTTCGGCGGTGGATTCGCTCACGGCGTCGGCCCTAAACTTGGGGAAACGTTCTGACCGCTTCGGAGGGTTGCGATGACCCACGCTTTCTTAATCGCCGCGCTCGTACTCGCCGCCCAATCGTCCGGCCCGACCGGCACGCTCAGCACAGGCGAGTGGCGTGAGTTCCGCGGCCCCGGCGGCGTCGGCGTCTACACAGGGCCGGAGTTGCCGCGCGACTGGGGCAAAGACGTTTCGCCGGCGTGGAGCACCCGGATTGCGGGCCTCGGCTGGTCGAGTCCGGTCGTCGTCGGCCGCACCGTCGTCGTCACCACGGCCGTGCCGGAGCCGGCGGGGAAGCCGACGGCGGTGAGCCTGCGGGCAGTCGCGCTCGACCTCGGCACCGGCAAGGCGCTGTGGGACCGCGAGTTGTTTCGCGACGACCTCGCCACGAGTCCGACCGTCCACAAGAAGAATAGCCGCGCCTCGCCCACCCCGGCCAGCGACGGCAGGTTCGTGGTCGCCCACTTCGGCCACTCGGGCACCGCGTGCCTGGACTTGGCGGGGAACGTGGTGTGGAAATCGACCGAGTTGAAGTACGTGCCGGTCCACGGCAACGGCGCCTCGCCGATTCTAGTCGATGACTTGGTGATCGTGCCGTGCGACGGCGACGAGAACCCCTACCTCGCCGCGCTCGACCTGCGCACCGGCGCGGTGCGCTGGCGCACCGAGCGCAAGACCGGGGCGCGCATGAGCTTCTCGTTCGCCACCTGCCTGGCGATCGAGCACGCCGGGAGGCGGATGCTCATTAGCCCCGCGAGCGACACCACCCTCGCCTACGACCCGGCGACGGGGCGGGAGCTTTGGCGCGTGAAGTCCCCCGCGCCGGGGTGGAGCCTCATCGCCCGGCCGGTTTATGCGCACGGCCTCGTGTTCGTCGCCACCGGCTACGTCAACCAGCACTTGCTCGCCATCGACCCCGGCGCCGGCGAGGGCGACATCACCGCGAGCGCGATCCGCTGGAAGACCAAGCGCGACGTGC
>CAXTPM010000299.1:5355-6621 GCA_964245865.1 uncultured Fimbriiglobus sp.
CGGCGACGAGTTGTACGCGGTCTCCGACGGCGGCACGCTGACGTGCTTCGACGCCAAGACGGGGAAAGTCCACTACGCCGAGCGCCTCGGCGGCAAGGCGTACTCGGCGAGTCCCGTGTGCCTCAACGGCGCGCTGTACGTCACGAGCGAGGACGGAATCGGGCAGGTTCTCGCGGCCGGGACGAGCTTCCAGGAGTTGGCCCGCTGCGAAGCCGGCGAGCGCACGTTCGCCACCCCCACCCCCACGGCCGAGGGGCTGCTGGTGCGCACCGAGTCGCGGCTGAGCCTCTACAAGGCCGCACGCCCGTCACAGTCGGCACCCGTTCGCTAGAATTCGCGACCGTGCGAGTTTCGCCGACCGCTACTACACGGCGCCCGGCAAAAAATCCCGCGGCCGATTGCAACGAATCCCGCGCCCCATGCGGGATGCCGTCCCACAGTGAACACCAGTGGCCGGTTGTCCGGCCCCTAGCGTTCCGACGGGTCGGGGGGTCCGCACGTGGCACGGAGTTTCTGGCGGGTCGCGCGGGTGGTCGCGGTGGGGCGGAGTTTCCGCCGCGCCCTCCCCGTATACGCCCCGCTGGCCGCCGTCTGCTGCGGTGCGGCCCCCCTCGTCGCGCAGTCGCCCCCGGCCGCGCCGCCGCCCAGTTCGATGCCCGCCCCCTTCGCGGCGAAGGACTCGGACCAACTGTTAACAATCGCCGTGACGAAGGCAGTCGCGGCCGAGCCGACGCTGGCCGGGTTGAACCTCACCATCGACGTGATCAACCGCGTGGCGGTGGTGGGCGGGCCGGTGCCGGACGCCGAGTGCGAGCCGAAGCTAGTGGTAGTGCTGGCAACGGTGCCGGGGCTGAGCCGGGCGAAAATCTCGGTGTGGCTTGCCACGCCATCGGGACTGGGCGACCCCCTCGCAAGCCGCGTGGCCGAAAAGCTGCGGGCGAAGCCGTCGCCGGAATCGGCACCGCACCGCGTTGCGAAGGCGGTGCGGCCGGCCGACGAGGGGACGGGCCTCGGCCCGCTGGTGCACTGGCCCGACCGGCCGCGCGCCGGCCCCGCGAGGCCCGACGCCGCCCCGCCGCTCTTGGCGATGGCCCCACTTGGCGCGCCCGATGTCGGCGGGACCGGGGCGACGCCGCACGCGGCGCTGAAGCGCGAGTTGCCCCCGGCGAGCGCGGCGGGCGAATCGCCGGCGTCGAAACTTGCCCGGCGCCTGGAGGCCGTGCGCACGCGCAAGCCCGAGTGGGCAGGGCTAGGCCTCAGCGCGGA
>CAXTPM010000300.1:0-6596 GCA_964245865.1 uncultured Fimbriiglobus sp.
GCTCGCCGAAGGTCAGGCAGGCCGACGGGTCGTTCTCCTGGCCCGGCTTGTAGGCCGTGTCCCAGCTCTGCACGATGCGCTTGTAAGTCGGCAGGGGCGCGTCGTAGCGCGGGAACCACGCCAGCTTGAACACGCCGCCCTCCGCGGGAGTCGGCCTCTGCTGGTACTGCCCGGCGAAGGCGTAGCTGCCGAGCGCCACCTTCTGGCGGGCGAGCGCGGCAATATCTTCGCGGGCCGGGTGCAGCGGCTCTCCGTCCTCGCGGGCCACTTTGACCCTGCCAAAGTCGATGACAGCCTTTCCCTCGGCGAGTGCGGGGAGCTTGAGGTGCTCCCACCCGCCCTTCTCCAGTAAATGTCCGGTGAGGTCGCGGGCGTGGAGCCGCTGCATCACCACGACGATGACGCCGTTGATCTTGTCGTTCAGGCGCGTGGCGAATGACTGGTCGAACCAGTCGTTGGCGGCCTGCCGCATCACGTCCGAGGCGGCCTCCGTGGCGCTGGTGGGGTCGTCCACGATCAGGAAGTCGCCGCCCTCGCCGATGGCCGACGCGCCGACCGAGACGGCCTGGCGGTGCCCCCGGAGCGTGGTGACGTACTTCTCCTGCTTGTCCTCGGTGATCCGGGTGCCGGGGAAGACTCGTTGATACCAGTCCGTGCCCATGACCAGGCGGCAGTCGCGGGAGTGCTTCAGGGCCAGCTTGTGCGCGTAGCTCGTGGCCAGGATGCGCTCGGCGGGGTTCCTGCCCAGCAGCCAGGCGGGCCAGGCGACGGTCACGGTGTTCGACTTGGCGTAGCGCGGCGGGATGTTGATGACCAGCCGCTTGATCTCCCGGCGGGTGCAGGCTTCGAGGTATTCGGCGATTAAGTCAACGTGCCAGTTGTGCAGGTACGGGGTGCCGGGGTCCACGGCGGTGAACGCCTTGCGGGTGAACGCGGCGAGCCGGGTCCTGAGCAGGGCGTCGAGCGCCTCCGCGTCAGTCGGCCCTGGCGTACTCATCCAGCAGGGCCTTGTCGTCCTCCGCCAGGGGGCCGCTCACGTTCACCGTCACGGGCGACCCGTCGGAGAACAGCTTCAGGTACTTGGCCAGGCTGTCGAGCGCGCCCTTCTTGTCGGACAGCTTGAGCTTGTGAATACGGGCGGCGGTGCCGTGCGACCGGCGGAGCGAGCCGCCATTGGGCTGGCCCTCCAACTCCTCGTCGGCCTCGCCGGGGACGCGCTTCACCTCCACCTCGATGCCGGCGATGGCGGCGGCCGTGTCGTCGTCCAGCTCGTGAATGGGGAGCAGGTTGCCCTCGGCGTCGAACGCCCTGCGGATGTCGAGGAAGGCGAGCTTGGCATACTCGGCCAGCACGCGGTCGATGGTCACGTCGTGGCGCTTGAGCTGCCGGGCCTTCATCTCGCCGAGTCTTGCGGCGATCTTGGCGTTGTCGAGCAGGGCCTTGGCGGAGCGGTTGACGCTCTCGGGCTTCATCCCCCCGGCGTCGTAGCTCAGGCGATAAGCCTCACTGGCGTTGCCCGTCTCGATGTAGCGGAGGCAGAACGACTCCTGCTTGGGGGTGAGGCCAGTCACGCCTTCCCCCCGGCGATCAGCCTGGCCAGCATGTCGCGCACCACTTTCATGGGGTCGAATGCCCGGTCCTCCGGGCGGTTGGCGTACTTGATGGGGTCGCGCTCGCACTGGGCGGCGGCGGTTCTGGGTGCGGGCATGAATGCAATAAAAATGCCGCGCATAAGGCGGCGGGTGTGTCTAAACTCCGGACGCGACAAATCGGGTCCACAAGCGATGCTTACCACATTGGATACTTACGCGCAAGGGTTATTTTCGCCCTCTAACGCCCGGCCCACCCGCCCGAGCGCCTCGGCGATCCGGCCCCGCTCGCGGTACACCGCGTCCCACATCCCGCGCGGGCAGTAGGACTCGTGCGCCCACTGGGCGACCTCGCAGTCCGACTTGCTCACGCTGCGCAGCACCCGTCGGTAGTCGTCGGACATGCCCGGCACGTCGGCCCCGCCGCCGAAGTTCACGGCCTCGTAGCGGGCGGTCTTCGCGCCGCACTGCGCCCGGAAGGCGTCCTGACACGCGGCGAAGCGGCGGGCGGCGTACACCTCGCCGTCGGAGAGCCACTCGCGCCGCTCCATGTGCTCCAGCACCGTCGGCAGTTCGGGCACGCACGCCTGCATCCGCCCGCTCTGGTCGTGCAGCACGCTCTTGCCGCCCTTGGCCGCCGCACGCCGCACCACCGCCTCGGCCTCGATGGGCCGCAGCCACTCGCGCTCGTCGATGTTGTCCACGCGCAACCCCCGCTGTTCGGGCGGCAGTGTAGCACGCAGTGGTTAAGGAATCGCTAACGGACTACGACGGTGCGGGTAACAGGTCCGCGGCGATTTAGCATTTAGCCGACAATCTCATAACAGCGATCTACCAAACGGAGAGTAATCTGACCGCGCACCTGCACTTGCTCTGTTACCAACTCGCGCAACTGCTCGTTAGGAGGATGAACAATAACAATTATATTCGGCCCATCCCACGACTGACTAACCGTATAAACCTGGCCATTGAAGCGAATGGCCTTGTCGTACATAACCTGAGACATAAAATGATCTCCGGGAAATAAAGTATCGGTTCACTCTGCGCATGTGTCGGCTTGTCACCTCGTGGTAGTCGCCCTTGGACGGCAGCGGGAGGGTGCTGGATGCGGCAACGATCGCTTTCTCGCCTGCTGCGCCCCCCGCCCCCGCAATTCAAACGATAGGGGCTGGGTTGGCCGCAACGCCTGCCAATGCCATGCCAACTCGAATCATCGCCAATTCTGCCTCAGCGCCGGCCGCGCTGCCATACCGTCGGGCCGGCAGGTTCAAGCGCCGTTGGCATGGATGAAGCAACGCGACGACCGTTGTCTGGTACCCGTCGATTCCGCCGACTGTGACCGGGGACTGAACCGCCCCGACCTTATCAATGTGGCCGAAGTTCTTCCACTCGGCCCATGGCGCAAGTTCCGGCGACAGCGTGCCGAGCGCAGGCGGAACATACTTGCCCAGAGAAAGGATTAGTGCCGGACGTTGCACACGTAATTGCTCGACCAGGAAGGCGCGGCAGTGGCTCACGAAGTCAGCGTCACTTGCGCCGGGGTGCTTCCCCATGGTGGGAGACCGGGGCCGTCTGGCTTTTACACCGGGACGCTCTTGTTGGGCGGTGGGCGTGGCGCGCAGGCCCATGTACAAGTTCGTGAAGAAGCACCACTTCCGCGAGATTCCCACTTCGTCGAGAACCGGAAGCAGGTTGCTCCACGTCTTGTTGTCCCGAGGCTCCTCACCGGCCTTGAGAGATTTCTCGTAGCCGTCCTCGGAGTGAAAGTCGTGACCGAGTACCATGACCCCGCCCACCGGCATCGGCGGCAGCGGTGCCCCCGCCACCGCGTCCCACAAGCCGAAACCGCCGGGAAAGAACGCGCGGCCTGGGATCGGCTTTCGCACGCGGACCACACCATCCGGGTAGCGGCCCGGCGGCTCGTGACGCGCCCAGAGGGCATCGGCGGGGTGCATGAGCGCGAGACCCTTCGTGACGCGGGCTACTCAACTATCATCACTCGTCCGCCCCGCGTGAGCAGACCATGACCGTTGAAAAAGTGAACGCGCCCCGGCTGGCGGCACTGGACAGTAGATGTCTTCGGCTATTTGCCTGCCCGCATAACTATGCTGGCGATCGTGGCTAGCCCGACGGCGGCGGCGACGCAGAACGACGCCCAAGTCGCCAACTGCTGCGACCGCTGGAGCCGCTGCATCTGCCGCTGGGTATCCCTCCGCTCCAAGTCCTGGTACTCCCGGAAAAACCTCTCGGCCTCGGCCCGCGCCGTTTCGAGTTGGTGCTTGTCTTCCTGCTCGGCCTCGGGACAGCCGTACCCGGTGCCCGGTCGGTACATGTCCGCCGCGAGAACTCCCGCCCGGTCGGAGGCGGCCAGCCAGCGGCACCGGGCCTCCTCGGCGTCCGTCAACGCCCGGCCGAACTGCGGGGCGGGTAAATTGGACACGGTCGCCTCCGGTAACGAGATGGGACTGTCACGAGTAACTGTTCGCATTGGCGTGCGCGAGATTTCACTCGCCCGCCCTCACTCCCGGTTGCCCTCCGTCCTCCGCGCGAGGGCGGCAACCACGCCCGCGCCGGCCCCGAAGCCGCCCCCGAATAGCGCTGCGATGTCCACGGCGCGGGCGGGCTTCCCCGCCGCCCCGGCCGCCGCAACGGCCGCGCCGCAGGCCGACGCGGCGGCGGCGAGTAGCGCGAGTCTGGCTTTCCGAGTCACCACGGCGTCCCTCACCCAATTCGGGAATTGCTAATTGGGCGTGTCTGGTTCGTCGCCACCGCGCAGTCGCTCCGAGATGATCTGGTACGCGGACTTAAGGTTGCCGGGGGTGAGGAACGGTGCCCGCGGATTCGCCGCGCGGTGGTAACGCTTGTAGCCGACGAGCTCCGGCACCGCGCTTTCCCAAAGCTTCGCGGAGCGCATAACTACGATTTCTGCCCCTCGGGCCATGGCAAGGCGGACCAGGTGGAAGCTGTACTCTTGCGACGGCAGGGGAGGGCTCGCGGACGAGTAGCCGCAAGAGTGGTAGGGCGTGAACTGGACACATGCAAGGCGGTGCGCCACCGACTCGAAGCCGACTTCCTCGGCGAGCTTTCTGACTCGCGGGCCCCACCAGTCTCCCCCCGGCGTCTTTGGCGTACCGGGGGGTTGCAGGTGGAGGAAGGGGTAGGGTCTCAGCTCGTGGGCGAGGCTACTGCGCGCCATCGCCGCGAACTCGGGTCTTTCGTGAACCGCCTTGTCGCGCGGACTCCACCCTGGATTCAGGTTCAGGACCACTACCGTCGCGCCCAGTGAGCCAAAGAACGGCTCCGGGAAAAGCGACAAGTCGTACCGATGGTTCGTGCTTGCTCGCGCATTGAATGACTGTAGGAGCAAGGCATCCGAGGCCAGAACGTAAGGCGCTGCGTCCGGGAGTGCGCCCCAGGGATTCTGCATCGGGAGCCGGGGGAAAGTAGGTTTTATAACGCCGAACTAGAGTCCAGTCTAGCGTGTCGCAATCCGAGTACAACTACCGGGCCGACAGCCGCCGGTATCAGTCCCGAAAGTCCCGGTGGTCCTCCGACGTGTAGCGCGTGCGCACCCAGCGCTTGAGGTGCAGCTCGGCCCATGCAATGCGCTGCTCGATGGGGTATCGCTCCTCGTTCAGGTGCTGTTCCTGCGTCATGGGGATTGCCGAGTACGGCGGCTTACGCCCACACCCTGCCCCGCGACTGATCTGCCGGACGTGGCAGGCGATGTTCCTACCCACGCCGTCCTGCCATTGGTGGAAGCTGCTGTCCACGCAACTCGGCTGGTAGCTCAGCCATTCGAGGTAATCCGCATCAGTCCCGAACGCGAACGCCCAGTGGCTGCGCTCCTCTTTACCGGGCTTCTTCGCCATCGCCCTGCCCACGGTTTACGAAGCCCTGTCGCCTCTCAAGAGCCGCCTCGGCCTCGGCCCGGCCCATGAACGGCGTGATGCACGCGGAGTAGCAGCCCGCCGCCTTCGCCTTCTCGAACCGCTCCCTGGTGAGCGCGTTGGCCAGTTCGGACGCCCTCTGCTCGGCCTGCTTCGCCCGCAACTCGGCCCCGGCTATCACAACATGGGCATCGGCCAGTTGGCCGCGAAGCTCGCGCACGAGCGCCCGCAATACCTCCCGCTCGGACACCCAGAAGTGCGGCCTAGCCCTCATGCCCCACCCCGCTCAGCCGCAGGAACGCGCCGACGCACACCGCCAGGGCCAGTTCCAGGGTGATTAGTGCTATCCAGATCATCATTCAATCCCCCCAGTTGGCAGTTCCGTCTCCCTCAGCACAGGCAGGTAGAACGCCCCCGCCATCGCCATGAGCGCGGCGTGCGCCTCCTCCTGCGTCTCGCCCGACGGGGCCGGGGTGTCGGGTTGCCACGATGCCGCGCCGCCGTCCGGGCCGATGTCCACCAGGCACACGCGGTACTCCCGGTTCTCGGGGTGGGGGTAGCGGTCCATGAGCACGAGGCGGTAGGCTTCCATGGGCGGGGACTGTAGCGCGGGCGTCACGGGTTGTCACCCGGTTTCTGGAGCAGGTTGGTGCAGGCCGGGCTGTCGGTGACTCCGCCCCGGAGCTGCGCGCCGAAGTCGGGCAGGCTCACGGTGGCGGCGACCGGGAACCCCTTTCGGCCGATGAAAGCGGCGTTGATCTCGCGCGCCCGTTCTGCGTTCCGGCCCGCGTTCCGGGCGGCGAACAGGCCCGCCGGGTCGTGATGGGGGAAGTCGCTCACCGCCCCGCCCCCCTGCTCGCATTCCGCTGCGCCAGCACCACGTCCGCCCAATCGCCTGTCACCGGCGGCACCCGCACGCTCACCGCCACCCTGCCCGCCAGCTTGTGCGCCAGGGTGTATGCCGCCTTCTCGCCCGCAAACGATGCGTCCGAATCCGCGCAGATCACGACACTATGTACGCCAACAGGCGGAATCCATTTTTCGAGCATCGTCGCGTTCAATGCCGCCCACACCGGCACGCCGAACAGCGCGCTCGCCGCCAGCGCCGTCTCCACGC
>CAXTPM010000301.1:0-2365 GCA_964245865.1 uncultured Fimbriiglobus sp.
AACGCCGCGCTGGTGCTCCGCGGACCCAAGCAGGACCGCATCCTGCCGCACGTGCTGGGGCTGGCCGACCTCAAGAAGCTGCTCGACGCCCCGCCGCTCACGCAACCCCTCGGCCGGCGCGACCGCGCCATCCTGGAGACGATTTATTCGAGCGGCGTGCGCGTCTCGGAGTTGTGCGGCCTGAACGTCGATGACCTCAACTTGGCCGAGGGGACGTTCGTCGTCCGCGGCAAGGGCAAGAAAGAACGACTCGCGCTGTTGGGCGAGCCGGCCCAGCAGGCGGTGGCGGTGTGGCTCAAGGACCGCCGCGCGCTACTCTCGGAGCGATCCCGGCCGCACACTACCGCCGGGCTGTTCCTCAACATCCTCGGCACGCGCCTCAGCACCCGCAGTGTCGGCCGGCTGATGGAGAAGCACCTGAAGGTCGCGGGACTCGACCCCCGCACCACGCCGCACACCCTGCGGCACAGTTTCGCCACCCACATGCTCGACGCCGGCGCGGATATCCGCGGGGTGCAGGAACTCTTAGGGCACAAGAACCTGACCACGACGCAGATTTACACGCACCTCTCGCCGGAGCGGCTCAAGAAGAGCTATGCCGAGGCGCACCCGCGGGCGTAGGACTGCGGAATGGAAGAACAGAAACCCTGCCGTCTCTGTTCTTCCATTCCGCAGTCCGCACTCCTCAAGACAGCCGCGCGAAGACCGCCTTCAGGTACCGCCCCTCGGGCACGTGGCTCAAAAACGGGTGGTCCGCCCCCGCGCCGCGCACTTCGAGAATCTGCGCCTCGCGCCCGGCCTGCCACGCCGCGCGGCGCAGCATCTCCAGGAAGTCGGGTTCGCTCACGAGCCCGGTGCAGGAGCACGTCAGCAGCAGCCCGCCGGGCTTGACGACCTGCATCGCCAGGCGGTTCATGTCGGTATACTTGCGCATGGCGAGTTCCACCGAGTCGCGGTCGCGCGTCAGCTTGGCGGGGTCGAGAATGACGACATCGTAGCGGTCGCCGTTGGGGATGGCGTCGCGCAGCCAGGGGAACAGGTCGGCCTGCACGAATCGCACGCTCGCCTTGTTGAGCTTGGCGTTCTCGGCGGCGAGTTTCAGCACCGCCTCGTCCAGATCGAGCGCCACGACCTCGCCGGCCCCGCCGCGGGCCTTGGCGTACACCGCGAACCCGCCGGAGTTGCAGCAGATGTCGAGGACTCGCGCGCCCGGCGCGCACAGTTCCGCCAGACGCTTGCGGTTGTCGCGCTGGTCGCAGAAGAACCCCGTCTTGTGCTTGCCGCCGGGAGACACCCGGAACTTCAGCCCGTGCTCGGTCACGGTCACGGGCGCCGGGGCGTTGGGCGCGCGGCAGTCGAACGACTCCTGCTTGCCGACATGCTCCTCGGCGAAGTAATACAGCGTCGCGCCGGGGTAGTGTTCCAGCAATATGTCGTTGATGACTTGACGCTGCTTGAACATCCCCGCCGCGAAGTATTCGACGACCACCAAGTCGCCGAAGCGGTCCACGACTAGCCCGGATAGGCCGTCGGCCTCCGAATGCACCACCCGGTAGGCGTCGGTGTCGCGGTCGAGTTTCAACACGTCGCGCCGGAGTGTGATGGCCGCGCCCAGTCGCCTGCGGAAGAACGCCGCGTCGATCATCTCCGACTTGTCGGCGGTGAGGATGCGGAGCGTGATGCGCGAGTGGCCGTTGTACAGTCCGCGGCCGACCCACTTGCCGCCGCGGTCGAGCACATCGACCACCGCGCCGTTGGGCACCCGCGGCCCCTTCTCCGGTGGCTTCTCGACCATTTTCTGGAACACCCAAGGGTGCGACGAGTTGCGCTCGATCTTGAGGCGCACCGCGGGCAGGACTTCGGCAGCGGGGGCGTTCGGCGGCGCGGCGGGGTTGGGTGTCATGCGGCCATTCTAGCGCCGCCGGGGGGCCGCGCCTACTTGCCCAGGTCGGCCACGCACTCGTCCCAGAGAGCGTCGAGCGGCCGGCCGGCGACTGCCACGAAGTCCGCGTCGGCGTACTGGCCGTCCTGCAACCGGCGGTGCAGTTTGTCCACCGCCCCTGGGGTGCGGGCCTCCAGCCAGACTAAGAAGCGCGCGCTCGTGCGGTACGAGTCCTTGTAATTCTGCTCGGCGGTCAGCTTCTTCGGGAGGCTCCAACCCTTCTGGACTTTGGGGCCGTACTCCTGGCGGGCGTAGTCGGCGATTCCCTCGACCATCCAGCCGGGGGGGCCGGCGCCCGGCGCCTCGGGGGCGGGGTACGCCTGGACCGCGTGCGTGAGTTCGTGGACGATCAGCGCCGCGTCGTCGGGGTGCTTGCGCAGCCACTCGACGCTGACCTCGATCTTGCTGCCGGAGCACTGTGCC
>CAXTPM010000301.1:2375-6583 GCA_964245865.1 uncultured Fimbriiglobus sp.
GTCGGGGTGGTCGAAGCGCTTCAGGAGTTTCGGGTAGCTCTCGAAGAACAGCGTTGCCAGTCGCCCGGCCACGGGGGCGAGGGCGGCGTCGATGTCGCCCTCGATTCTCACCGACGGGGCCGGCGCCACCGGGGGGGCGGGCTTGTCGTCGGCCGCGGCGGGGCGGGCGAACAGCGCGAGGCAGACGCCCAGGGCGAACAGTAAGCGCGTCGGGCGGGGGCGAGTCATCGGCTTGAGGCTCCGGGGGGTTACGATTCGGCGAGGTACCGAATCCGCTTGTTGATGTCGGTATTCACCGAGTGGAACGGCAGGCTCAGGTGGTCCGGCTCGAACACGTCCTTGCGGAACGACTCGGCGTCGTCGGCGCCCACGGCGTTGCGGAAGATCGGCAGCAGGTAGTCGATGCCGGTCTGGCTGGGGCGCAGCGCGGCGGGGTCGTAGAAGCTCGGGTGCATCAGCCGCGCGTGGATCAGCCCCCAGCGGTCGCGCAGCTCGTTGGCGTAGGCGCTCCCCAAGTAGAAGCCCCGGCTCTGGCTCCACTGCAACAGCGCCACCACGTTGGATTTGCCCTCGGCGAGCAAGTCCACCGCGTGCCCGCCGAGTTCGGCGGCGTGGAAGCGGTCGAACAGCACCGGGCGCCCGCCTCGCTGGGTGTGGCCGATCTTGCGCGTGAACACCGCCGCGCGGGCGCTCTCGTTGCGCCGGCGGCTGGTAAAAAAGCCGTCGCCGAGCCTCTGGATCAGCAGCGCGCGCAGCGCCTCTGAGGCGCCCGAGAGCACCACGTTCCCGGCCGGGTCGGTGCTGGCCTGCTCGGCGCCGAGTTCGCGGCCGTCCTCGCCGGTGACGCCCTCGCCGCAAACAATGACGACGTGCTTTTGCAGCTCGTAAATCTCGCGCACGCGCTCGACAAGATTGTCCACATTCAAGCGGTGCTCGGGCACCAGCAGCACGTCCGGCTGGCCGTACATCGACCCCAGGGCGATGTAGCCCGAGTGCCGGCCCATGACCTCCACGATCGCAATGCGGCGGTGGCTCTCGGCGGTGGTGCGCACGCGCTGCACCCCGGTGGCGGAGACGAACACGGCGGTCGCGTACCCCGGCGTGACGTAGTTGACCATGCGCGACAGGTCGAACTGGGTCGCGGCGCGGACCCTACGGCCGTAGCGCACGCCGGACTTCTCGGCGAAGTCGATGCCGCTGGGGGCGTCGCCCTCCCCTTCGCGCATCCACTCGTCGGGTTCGGCGGGGTAGTTCAGCCCGAGGTCGTTGTCGATGGTCTTGGGCGCGAGCACCGTGGGCAGTTTCTCGCTCATCGCCTGCATGGCGTTCAGCGTGCCGTCACCGCCGACGCAAATCAGCCCGTCGATTTTGAGGCGCCCCAGGCGCTCGGCGATGAGGTTAATCGCGTCGTGGTCGTCGGGGTCCACGTAGTCGCGGCTCGCGCCCAGGATAGTGCCGCCCATCGCCGGGTCGAGTTCGGGGACGCTGGTAAAGAGCGGGTTCAAGAAGACGTGCGGCACGCGGGGGTTGAAGAGGCTGCTGAACCCCTTGATGAACCCGACGACCTCGATTTTGCGTGCGTTGGCGCGCGTGACCGCGCCGGCAATGGTTGCGTTGAGGGCGGGCGTGTCGCCGCCGGCGGTGAGGATGCCGATGCGCTTCATACTTCGAGTGTAGGCGCGCGGCTCAGTCGGCCGCCATGAGGTACTTGCGCAAGCTCGCGTAGTAGTCCTCGCAACGGGCGCTCCAGATCGGCGGGTCGGCGGGGAGGTACTCGGGCATGGGGCGGAAGCAGACCACGACCTCGACCTTGTTGGCGTCGAGTTTCTGCATCTCCAGGTCGAGCACAATCGGCTCGCGGCCGGGCTGGATCATCTTGCCGGAGAGCCAGCCGAAGATGCCGCTCCCCCCCGGCTTGCCGGGCGCGGGGGCGCGGCTGGGGGGCGGGTCGAAGCGCACGCGCACGTGCCCCGGCTCGCTGGCCAGCGCCTCGGCCTTGGCGTCCTCGATGAAGCCCCGCAGCTTCGCCGCCGCGAGCCGCTCGGGCATCAGTGCGGTGAAGGTGTCCGAGAGGACGTAGCGGTCCTCGGCGCGCTCGGGTTCGGCCGGGCGCGCCGCCCCGCCCATCGAGGGGACCGCGTTCAGGGGCACGAGGTCCACGCACTCGAACGTGCCGGACTCGGTGGTGATGCGCGGCGCGTGCGCCTCCCACACGTCGTACCCCGCCGCGCGGGAGAGGTCCGCCGCCAGGGCGCGCGCGGAACTCGGCCGCTCGCTGGGGTACTTCGCCAGCAGCAGGTTCGCGACCCCCTCGTAGGCCGCGGGAACCTCGCCCGCCCCGACGCGGTTGAACCGCGGCGGCGGCTGCTGCAGGTGCGCCGCCAGCAAGTCCTCGATCACCGGCTGGTCGAACGGCAGCCGGCCGGTCAGCATCTCGTAGAACATCACCCCGACCGAGTACAAGTCGCCGCGCGCATCGACCGAGTCGCCCCGCACCATCTCGGGACTCACATAAGCCGGGGTGCCGCAGGCGAACACCGGCCCGGCGCCGGTGAGTTCGGCGAGCTGGATGTGCGGCTTGGCGGTGAACCCCGCGAAGCCGAAGTCCATCACCCGCAGCGACTCGTTGGGCGTGTTGGCCTCGACCACCATGAGGTTGGCGGGCTTCAGGTCGCGGTGGACGATCCCGGCCGAGTGCGCGGCCTCGAGCGCGTGCAGCAGCGGCCCCATCAGCGCCACGGCGCGCTCGACCGACAGCCGGCGCTGCCGCAGCAGAATCGACTCGAGCGTGACGCCGGGGATGTACTCGAGCACGATCCCCGCGCCCAGGGGGTCGTCGAGCGAGGCGTCGATTAGGCGCACCGCGTACGGGTGGTGGAACTTCGCCATCGAGCGGACTTCGTTGTCGAAGAACTGCCGGAAGCGCGCGTTCGCCAGCACGTGGTCTTTGATGCGCTTGACGACCACCAGTTCGCCGGGGCGCCCGACCAGTTGGGCGAGGTAAACTTGCGCGTTCGAGCCTTCGCCGAGCACGCGCACCAACTTGTACTTGCCGAGGAAGACCTGCCCGGCGAGGTCGCGCGCGGCGCCGGCGGGCATGCGGCGCGTGTCCCCGGCGCCGGGGGTTCCGCCCGCTCCGTGGGGGTTTCGCGTGGTCACTCCAGACGGCCGCATGCGCGCTCCCTCGGTCGGTCCCCGCGCGCCGATTCGGGCCGGCGCCGGGGCAGCCAGACCTTAGTCCGCGTTCGGCAACAAAGCAACCGACTCCCGCGACCACCCGTAGCTCACCATCGCGCGGAACTCGCCGCCGGGGGCCAACTCGCGCCACCCCGCGTCGATCCCGCGTGTCTGGAAGTTCGCCGCGTCGGTGGTGCAGGTGTACGGCTCGATCGCCACGGCCTGGCGGTGCGGCGGGGTGAAGACCAGCAGCTCGCGGAACGCCGAATCCGCCGAGACCGTGAGCCGGCCGGGGAGCCGGGAGTGCGTCAGCACCGCCAGCGGCCTCGCCCCGTCCGCGCCGGCCCGGTGGTACAGGTGGTCCAGCACCACGCTCCCCACCGGCCGGGGGGTGCGCCAGTCGAGCACCGGCGTCACCGGCACCGACTCGCCCGTGGCTAGCGAATCGACCGCCGTCCAGAGCCGCGCGGTCTCCGCCTGCAGGGTCAACTCGTCCACGGAAGTCGCGTCGGGGTGCGGCCAGCGGAAGTACGGGTGGTAGCCCAGCCCGAACGGCAGCGGCACGGCACCGGGGTTGTGCAACTCCGCGAGCACCCCTAGCCCCGACGGCCGCAGCGTGTACGTGATTCGCAGCGTGAAGTCGGCCGGCCAGCACGGCCGCAGTTCGGGCAGGTCGCGCGACAGGCTGAGTTCGCCCGTCACGCTCGCAAAATCTTGGCCGGAGTCGGTGCCCGCCACCCGCCACGGGGTGCGCGGGGCGAAGCCGTGGATCGCGTGCGTCTTGGTCGATTCGGTCAGCGGCAGTTGGTACGTGGCTCCGCGAAAGTCGAAGCGCCCGAACTTCAGGCGGTTGGGGAACGGGAACAGCACCGGCTGCCCGCTGCGGGTGGGGACGGGGTTCGAGTCCCAGTCGGGGGCGACGTAGAACACGTCCTGCCACCCCGGCACCCCTGGGGCGCGGACTTGCCAGCGCAGCGGGTTGAACCCTTGCCCCGGCCAGACCTCGCAGCGGCAGTCGGCCCCTTCGAGGC
>CAXTPM010000302.1:0-2721 GCA_964245865.1 uncultured Fimbriiglobus sp.
CCTCGAACACCGTGCGCGTCAGCGGCTTCTGCACGTAGACGTGCTTGCCGAGCTTAATCGCAATGCCGGCGGCGAGGGCGTGGGTGTGGTCGGCGGTGCTAACCGTACACGCGTCGAAGTCCTTGGCGCACTCGTCGAACATCTTGCGGAAATCGACGTAGGTCTTGGCGCCGGCGTACTTCTCCTTGGCCCAGCCGAGGCCCGACTTGCCCTCATCGATGTCGCACAGCGCGGCGACTTCCATGAACTTCGCGGCGTCTTCGAGGTCGGAGTGGCCCTTGCCCCCCACCCCGATGCCGGCGACCCGGAGGCGGTCGTTCGCGCCGCGCACCTTGGCCTGCGAACTCGCCGGGGCGGTGAACAAGTAGCCCAGGGACGCGGCGGCGGTCCCCTTGAGCAGCAGGCGGCGGTCGATGGTGGGGAGGGTCATCGGCGAAGCTCCAGACGAGGAGAGGGTGGGGAGGTAGTGTAGCAAAGGAGGGGCGCGGAGTGCAAAGTGCAAAGTGCAGAATCGACGAGCACGCAGGAGAAATAGCCCCGAAAGCCCGCCGCCCGCGGCGGCGTGGAATCCTCCAGGGTTCGGAAGATTTCATGCCGCCGCGGGCGGCGGGCTTTCGGCCGCTGTCTTCCCCAATCCCTACCCCTGCTTCCCGTACACCGCCGCCGGGTCCACTAGTGGCTCGCCCTCGCGCTCCCAGTGGTCGCCGTCGAGTCGGCGCGTGAAGCAACTGGCGTAGCCCTCGTGGCACGCGACGCCGCCGACTTGCTCGACGCTCAGCAACACTGCGTCGCCGTCGCAGTCGAGGCGGATCGCCTTCACGATCTGGACGTGGCCGCTCTCCTCGCCCTTGCGCCACAGGCGCTTGCGGCTGCGCGAGTAGTAGACCGCCCGGCCGGTGGCGATGGTTTCGGCGAGCGCGGCGGGGTCCATCCACGCCACCATCAGCACTTGCCGGGTGGCGTGGTCCTGGGCGATGGCGCAGATGAGGCCGTCGGCCTTCGTGAAATCGACGGACTCAAGCGGTAGGGTGTCGGTCATCGGTCGAGGTCGTCGGCGAGGTCCGCGCGGGGCGGGGTGTTGCCGGGTCGGGCGAACGACTGCCGCACGCCCCGGCCGTTGAGGGCGATCAGTGCCCAGAGGCCGAACGGCATGGCGAAGCAGATGCAGCCGTTCACGACCGGGACGAGTGCGACGATCGCCCCGGCCATCGACAGCGGGTAGCTGGTGCGGCCGCGCATGTTGAGACCACCGACGAGCATTAGGATGCTCCCGAGCAGGTTCGCGCCCGAGGAGGCGAGCGGCTTCCACGCCGGCTGCGCGGCGGCTTTGGCGATCGCCTTCTCGCGCTCGGCCCGGAGCTCGGCGAGTTGGTCGGTTTTCGCCTGGCTGTCCGGCTGCGACTCGATCATCGGGATCAAAAACCCGTCGTACATCTTGGCGACGAGTTGGTCCTGAGGCTGGGTGCTGGTGTAGACCATCGCGATCGACACCAGGGAGCCGACGAGGCCGAGCAGCACCAGGAACAGCCCCGGCAGCTTGAGGCCCGAGCCCGCGCCCGCGCGGTCGTAGCGCCGGGCCGGGTACGGGCGGTCGCCCCGGCGGTCGTCGTCACGGTCGTCCAGATCATCATCGAATCGTTCGCGGGCCATCGATGTCTCGCCTAATTTGAGTGTGGTTCGTGCCGACCAACTGTTCGCGGCGACCGTGCCGGCATTGCGCCGCTTACTCGTAGCGGATCAGGCTCAGTAACTCGTAGCCGCCCAAGTGCTCGCGCCCGCCGAGGAATGCTAACTCCACCAGGAACGCGCACCCGGCGACCACCCCACCCGCCTGCTCGATCAGCCGGCAGCCCGCCGCCATCGTGCCGCCGGTGGCCAGCACGTCGTCGATCATCAGCACGCGGTCGCCTTTGGCGATGCCGTCCACATGCACGTGCAACTCGGCCGAGCCGTACTCCAAGTCGTACTTCAGGCTATAAGTGCGGTACGGCAGCTTGCCCGGCTTGCGCAGCGGGATCAGCGGCTTGTTGAGGCGCAACGCCAAAGGTGCGGCGAACAGGAACCCGCGCGCCTCGACCGCCCCGATCGCGTCGATGTCGCTAGCCTGGTAGTGCTCGGCGAACTGGTCGATCGAGGTGCGGAACGCATCCGGGTTCGCCAACAGCGGCGTGATGTCCTTAAACAGTATCCCCGGCTTGGGGAAGTCGGGGATGTCGCGGATGTGGTCGCTGAGGTTCACGGCTGCCCCGCCCGGTGGAATCGTGTCATGGTAGCCGCGCGACTGGTTGCGGCAACCGGGGCAAGCCCGAAAGGACCGCGCGAATGCTAGTGATCCGCCCCGCCACGCCCGCCGACGCACCGAGCATCGTGGCCATGAACCTCGCGCTGGCCTGGGAGAGCGAGCAGAAGCGCCTCGACCCGGCGGTGCTCGCGCGCGGCGTGGCGCGTTGCCTGGCCGACCCCGCAAAGGGCTTCTACCTCGTCGCCGAACTCGACGGCATGGTCGCCGGGCAGGTGCTCGTCACCACCGAGTGGAGCGACTGGCGGGACGGCGAGTTCTGGTGGATTCAGAGCGTGTACGTGGCGGAAAGTGCCCGGCGGCGCGGGGTGTTCTCGAACCTCTACCAACACCTGCACGACCTCGCGGCGGGCGACGGCAATGTGGTCGGTTTTCGACTGTACGTGGAGCACGACAACGCGGCCGCGCAATCGACCTACGCC
>CAXTPM010000302.1:2731-4593 GCA_964245865.1 uncultured Fimbriiglobus sp.
GAGCCGTACCGGATGCTCGCGCGGCCCCTTGAATCGGGTGGTGCGGCGCGCTTAGAGTTGGACTAGCCGCCCCCGTCACCGCTTCCGCGAGTCAGTCCCGTGCCGATCCAGATGGAGTTGCGCCGCATCATCATCGACAAGCTCGGCGACCAGCAGGTGATCGTGCTGAAGGAAGTCGAGGGCGAGCGCAGCTTCCGCATGATGATCGGCCCGTTCGAGGTCACGAGCATCAACCACCGCGTGCAGGGCAAGCAAGCCCCGCGCCCCCTCACCCACGACTTGATTATCGCCGTCATCGACCAGCTCGGCGGCGAACTCCAGGACGTGATGATTACGGAGCTGAAAGACTACACCTACTTCGCCCGCTTAAGAGTACGGTACGAGGGCGAGTTGAGCGAGATCGACTGCCGCCCGTCGGACGCCATCGCCGTGGCGGTGACGGCGAAGGTACCGATTTACGTGAGCGAGGATGTGCTGGGCGACGCGCTGGACGACTGAGGGCGAAATGTCGGGCCGCGGTGCGAAAGCTCGCCGTCCGCGACGGCGAGTGGCCGGGCCGCTGCAGCAGACGGTAGAGTGGCGCCGACCCGCCGCCTTGAGGGACGCCCCGTGACGCTCACCATCGACCTCGACCTACCGGACGACTTGCAGCGCTTGCGCCTCCCCGCCGCCGTCGCCGCCCGGCTGCAATCGCTGCTCGACTCGCAGGACGCCGGCCGGCCGCTCAGCGACGCCGAGCGCGCCGAGGCCGAGGGACTAGCCGATCTGGCCGAGTTGCTGACGCTCCTGCGGTTGCGCTCGGAGCGCGCCTGGTGAGCGACATCCCGGCGGGCCTCCGGCGAGAGGTGGTCCTACGCGCCGGCAACCGCTGCGAGTATCGCCGGCTCTCGCAGGCCGGTCAGGAGGCGGCATTTCACATCGACCATGTGGTGCCCCGTGCCGCGCTCGGCGCGACTACGGCGGACAACCTCGCGCTAGCGTTCGTGTCGTGTTCGCTCCGTAAAGGCGCGCAGCAGTCGGCGCCGGACCCCGACACGACCGACGACGCCCCACTGTTCAGCCCGCGCCGGCAAGTGTGGGGCGACCACTTCCGCTGGGAAGGCGCGGTCGCCATTCGGCTTGAAGAGGCCGAGCGTGGGCGGCACCCGTCGGGATGAGTGCGGCACGACGAGGCTCACACCACCCCCGCCCACTTCGCCGCTACCACCACGGCCAGCCCCGCCGCCAGCGCCGGCGTCAAGCGCGCCAGGATCGCGCGGGGCGTCGCGCCGCTCAGTTGCGCCCCCATCAGCACCACCGCCGCGACGGGCGAGGCCGTGCGGCCGGCGGCGCTCGACACCGCGACTAGCCCGCCGAGGCCAACCAAGTCGTGCCCGGCGGCGCGGGCGGGGTCGGCGAGCACGGGGAACAGGCTCTGCGTGCTGGCCATGCCGCTGCCGCACAGCCAGGCGAACGCCGCCGACGCCAGCGCCGCCAGCGGGACCAGCGACTCGGGGGCGGCGGTGAGCAGCCTGGCGAACTCGGCGGCGAGGCCGGCGCGGCGGATGCCCTCGCCGAAGCAGGTGGCCGTCACGATCAGGCTCACCACGTGCGTCAGGCCGTAGCCGGCGCCCTCGAAGAAGCTGCGCGCGAGTCCCCCGGACCTCTCGGGCGCAACGACTGCAATCGCCGCGAGGCCCAGCAGCATGGCGAGGCCGACGACGCGCCCGCCGGGGACGGCCGTCCCCGGATCGGCGAGCCACTCCGCCGGCACCGCGAACACGGGGAAGGGCGGGCCGCTGAGCATCAGGAACAGAAGCGGCACCAGCGGCACCACCGCCTTCGGCCAGTCGCGCGGCGTCAGCGGCACGAACCCGGTGCCG
>CAXTPM010000302.1:4603-6270 GCA_964245865.1 uncultured Fimbriiglobus sp.
CGGGTTCGGACGGCGGCAACTCGCCCGGCGGCGTGCGCAGCCAGTGCACCAGCGTCGCCGCGGCGAGCATCAGCAGTACCATCGGCGCGAAGCGCGGCACGAGTTCAGGCGTCTTCCCGCCCACGACATCGCGCACCGAGTTCAGTTCCGGCGCGCCGGGGTTCAGCAACTCCCCGCCGACGCTCGACCCCAGCACCAGCGTCGCGCCGACCGCCGCCGGGCCGTACCCCGCCGCGCGCATCAGCGGCACCGCCACCGCCCCCAGGCAAATCGCCGCACTGGTCTGGCTAATCACGGGGATGTTGACGGTGAAGCCCGCGAGCACCACCCCCGGCACCACCAGCCGCCGGGCGCGCCGCACCGGCAGCACCAGCACGCGCACCATCGCGGTGTCGCACCCGGAGTGCCTGAGCGCGTAGGCGAAGCCCATCGCGCTACAGATCGGCAGCGCGAAGCGCTCGGCGACCAGGGTGGCGAGGAACGCGCGCACGATCGCGGGCACGTCCCCGGCTAGCACGCCGAGTGCGAGCGCGGCGCCCAGGAGTGTCAGGCGGACTTCGGCGCCGCGCAGCACCAGCGCGACGGCCGCGCCGACGATCACGAGTGCGGCGAGTTGCGTCGGCCCCATCCCCGTCGCCCCCTGGGTCGCGCCGGTTGCGGCGGCGCCGGACCCGTGCTAGCGTTGCGGCATGAACCCCACCCCGACCCCCGCGCCCCGGCGCGACTGGCTCGCCTACGCCCTCCTGTGCGCCCTCGCGCAGTCGGCGGCGGTCGTGCCGGCCTTGCGCGCCGACTCGTCGAGCTACCTCTACGGCGACTCGGTCGGCTACGCGCTCGCGGCCGTGTCGATCCTCGAAGACTTCGACCTGAACCTGTTGAATCAACTCGACCCCGACTCGGCGACCCCGCTCGACCACCTGAGGCAGTACCCGCCGGTCTACGCCGGGGAGTTTGCGCTCTCGGCGCGCGGCGAACTCACGCTCAAGCAGTCGCCGGTCCTGTCGCTGATGGCCCTGCCCGCGGTGGCGCTGTTGGGCCTGCCGGGGTGCCTGCTGTTCAACCTCGCGGTGCTCAACGCGCTACTGGCCCGCGTGGCGGTGCTCGTCGGCGGGCGCGTCGGCCTCGTGACCGCGCTGGCGCTCTTGGTCGGCACGCCGCTGGTGCGCACCGCGAACAACTTCTCGCCGGACCTGATGATCGTGCTGCTGCTGCTCGAAGCCGTCGCCGCCGCCAGCTGGCCCGCCACCGGGCGCACGGCGGCGCTCACCGGCCTGTGGCTGGGGCTGGCGTGCGCGGTAAAGGTCTACGTCGCCGCGTTCGCCTTCCCTGTAGCACTTTTGGCCCTCTGGAACGCGCGGCCGCGCTTCTGGCGCCCGCTCGTCGCCATCGTCGCGGCCGGCGTCGTCGGGCTGGTGCCGCTGATGGCGTGCCAGACGGCCCAGTTCGGCAGCCCCCTCGCCTCGGGATACGAGCGCGAAATCCTCCGGGTCGGCGACGAGTTCCAGACCGCCACGCACTCCGGGCGCTTCAACCAGCCGTTCGCGCTCGGCCTCGCGCGCCTCTTGTTCGACGCGGACTACGGCCTCGTCACGCAGGCTCCCGCCGCCGCGTTCGCGCCGCTCGCACTGGCGTGCGTCCTGCTCTCGGGTCGCGCCCGCCCCGGCGAG
>CAXTPM010000302.1:6280-6578 GCA_964245865.1 uncultured Fimbriiglobus sp.
TCGCAGGCGCTCGCGCTCGCCGGGGTGGTGGCGATGAACCTCGTCCTGCTCGCCCCCTACGACGGCTGGTGGGGCGGCGCACCCTGGGGGAACCGCTACGTCTTCCCGAGCCTCGCGGCGTGCGCGGTCCTGATCGGTCGCGCTTGTTCTTTAGCCTGGCGCGGTCGCGCCGGCTTGGGCTGCGCCGGCTAGACCGATTCGCGGTGGATTCGCTGGAGTTCCGGGGAGTGCGGCGCACGATTGCCGTTTCACGACCGGGGAGCCGTTTGCGATGCCCAACGACGCGAAACTCGGGTTC
>CAXTPM010000303.1:0-2164 GCA_964245865.1 uncultured Fimbriiglobus sp.
TTGCGCCCGCGGTTGCGCCCGCGACGCCCTCCGGCGAGGCGATTTTCGGGTCGGCGATCACACTGCGCACGAAGGCAATTGCCTCCGAGCACGAGTCCAGGAGCGCGTCCGGAGCGGCGCCCACGCCGGCGCTGAGTTTGTCGGGGCCGCGGCCGGTTTCCGCGGGCGAGGGCCTGCCGGCGCGCTCCATTGCGATGCGCGCGGCTGCCGCGTCGAGGCCGTCGTCGAGCTTGTCGCCGGCGGCGCGGAAGGCGACCCTGTCGCCGCGCGTCTCGGTCGCCGACTCGCACGCGGTGCGGACGTTGAGGCACCGCATCGCCACGGTGTCGGCGAGGCTGCGGTGCTTGGCGAGCGCCTCGGCGCCGTCCGAGGTGGCGTTCTCGCGCGAGAGGACAGCCGCGTCGATGGCGCCGTTGAGCGCGGTCAGGATGTGGTCGGCGGTCATGGGTACTCCGTCGGGTTGGTGGGGGTCACTGAGGCCCGCGCTAGCAGGTGCGGGGGCGGGCCTCGACGTACTGCGGGGCGGGCCGCTCGACTTCCGACTCGGGGTCGTTGACCACGACGGCCTTGATGGCCCACATGGCCCCCTCTTCGAGCCGGGTGATCGCGACCGCGGCCTCGCGGGACTCGGGGCACAACTCGTCGCACAGCGAGGCGACGGAACTGAACGCCTCGCGCAGCCGGGTGATCTTGGCCAGGCCGGCGGCGCCCGGCTTGTGGTGGGCGAACGTCTTGAGCATCGGACTCTGCCTCGGGGTGGTGAGGGCGTCGGCGCGCCAGTCGGCGCGCACTACGCGGCCTTCTTGGTGGCGCCCTTCTTGGACTCGCCGGGCTTCGCCGCGGCGGACTTGTCCGCCCCCTTGCGGGCGCCCTTCTCGGCGGGCTTGTCGGCGGCGGGCTTGGACTCGGCGGTCTTGCTGGACTTGGCCACGGGACTCTCCTGGACGGGGACTCGGCGCCGGCGCGGCGACTGTCGCCCCCGGCTGCCGTTAGTGTATCACGAGTGGACGGAAGGCCAGTGCGGTTCGCGCGCGAAGAAGCCCGGACCCCTCGCCGCCTGAGATCGGCGAGGGGTCCGGGCTTCGTCTGGCCTCACCCGCAGAACATCGTGCGGGCGGCTTCGGCGGGGTTTCGGCGGAAAGCGATAAAGCCGGGCACGACCCGTCTAATCCCATGCCTGTCCGCCGGGAGGCGGTTGCGGCCCCGGCACCGGGCCTGGGCATCTTAGAAATCCCAGTCGAGTTTCGCCGCCTTGGCGGGCGCGAGCGTTTTCTTGGCCGCGGCCACCGCGTCCGCCAGTGTGCCCGTGACCGGCTGCGCGACCGACCCCGCCACCACCGCCACGCGCGGCCGGTCGGCGGGCTGGCCGTCGCCGGCGAAGCTCGCCACCCTGACGCACAAGGTTCCCGCCGGCAGCCCCTCGGGCGGGTGCGCCCAGTTGCCGACGCAGTAGCACAGCACCGCGCCGGTCGCCTTCGCCGCGGCCTCGGCCTTGCGCTGCTCGACGAACTCGGGCGCGGGGGGCTTGGCCTGGGCGAGCGCGAGCGCCACCTTGGCCTTGAGCGCCGGGTCGGGCTTCGCCTTGGGCGGGTCGGCGGCGCCGGCGGAGGCGCCAATCAGCATCAGCATCGTCATCAGGGTCGCGGTGCGCATGGCGCCTCCGTGGGGCAAGGGGTCTAGTGGGCCAGGGTCAGGACCGGCGGGTCGTTGCGTTGGGGCGTCGGCGCCATCACCATCCAGTCGAGGCGCTTCGGGGCAAAGCCCGTGGCCTCCGAGAGCGCGTAGCTGTCGCCCTGGGCGAGCATCCCGTCGATCACCGAGGCGTCCGCCCAGAAGCCGGCCACGGGCATCGACGCCGGGTACACCGGGCCGGTGTGCGCCGAATCGCCCCACGAGTTCAGGATGAACCCGCCGGGCCGGTTGCCGGCCCGCACGCCTAGGATCGCCATGCAGTGCGCCCAGGTGCCCTGGGGCCGGCAGAAGCCTTGCGAATCCCGCACCATCGTGAAGCCGCGGTTACTGCACACCGTGACCGGGTAGCCCTGGCTGATCGCCTTCTGGCACTCGTCCCAGGTCCGCACCTGGGCGACCCCCTTAACGGGGAAGTCCCGCGCCGCCTTTTCGAGCGGCGCCGGCACGCCCTGGCTGCCCCACTGGCGGGCGC
>CAXTPM010000303.1:2174-6576 GCA_964245865.1 uncultured Fimbriiglobus sp.
GGCATGGCGCGGGCCGGGCTGAAGGTGGTGAGGTCGGCCGCGTCGGTTTTAGCCATCGGCACCACGCCGTAGTTCTTGAGCCAGCCGACCGCCCACGCCCCGACCGAGCCGTCCCCGCTGATCTTGCGCCCGCCGATCTCGACGCGAGAGCCGCCGTAGATCGGCTCCACCGCCGCCGGGCGGAACTCGCCGGGCTTGCCGGCGCGAATCTGCACGCACTGGAGCGCGTCCACCGCGTGCTTGTGCCCGCACCCGACGCAGCAGCCCACGTCGCGCTGGTTGACGTTGGGGTACTTGCCGCCGTAGCACGCGCGCACCGCGTCGAACAGGAACACGTCGCCGTCCCCCTGGGCCGGGGGCGGCTGCTGGCCGGCGGGGGTGTCGGCGAAGTTCGGGATGTTCTCCTGCCCCACCACGGCCTTTACGGCCAGGGGGTCACTCACCCACCCGAACGTCTGGATCGGGCCGTCGGGGCTGGCGTCGGCCAGGTTCGCGGCGGGCGCGGGTTGCGCGGGGGGCAAAGGCATCGGGCCGGGCACCGGCCCCCCGAGCCGCAGCGCGAGCGCGACGGACACGCCCCAGGCGGCGAGCGCCAGGACGTACTTCAGCGCCTTGCGGCGGGCGGGGTTCGCCTCGGCGGGGAGCGGGGCGTGCAGCCCCGTGAGCGGCGGCGCCTGCCCGTCGCCCTCAACCGTGATCTTGTAGCGTCCCGGCCCCGCCTGGGGCTTGGGCGCGTCGGGGAGCGGGCGGTACTCGTCGGTCGGGTCTTTGTGGTCGGCCACGGGTGGCGCCTCGTCGTCGGTGGTCGGGGTCGGAACGGGTCGGGGCTACTGCGCGGGGGCTACTCGACCGGCTTCGGCCCGCAGTCGCACTTGCACGGGCACTTGGCTTCGAGGGCCAGCAGTGCCGTGGCCGGGATCATGTGAATCTTCCCGGCGGCGTCCACGACCTGGAAGCGGGCGCCGTCCTTGTCCACCGCGATGGCGAACTCGGCGGGCTTCGAGTCGGAGTTGCTGCGGTGGAACGCCAACGCCGCGATCGGCACGCTGCTGGTGGTGTCGGAGTACATCCCGATCACCGGGCCGCCTGGGGTGTACGCCCACGCGCCCTGGCTGCGGCCGGTGTCGCGGGTGGCGAAGTCGGCACTACTCAGCGCGGCGGCGGCGAAGATCATCAGGCCGGCGGTCGCAAGTTTCAGCTTCACAATTCACCTCGGAGTCTGGGTCGAACGGAATCGGAACGGGGCTACTGCGCGGCCGCACGGAGCGCGGCGCCGATGCGGGCGAACGCGGCGGCGAGCTTCACGCGGGTCTCGGCATCCAAGGGCGAGTCGCCGGGGAATAGCGCGGCCAACTCGGCCGAGGCCAGCTTGCGCACCCCGAGCAGCGCGTCGCCGCTGAGCGAGGCGCCCGCCTCCTTGACCTTGCCCAGCACCTCACCCACCGTCGCCAGGTCGGTCGAGGCGGCGAGCTTCGCGGCCTGCGCGTAGAGTTCCACGCGCTCGGCGATGCGGTCGGCCTTGAGCGGGTCGGGGTCGGCGAGGTACGCCGCGCGGATGGCGACGGCCAGCGGGTCGGGCGGCACCACCGGCGCCGGCGGGCCGTCGGGCTTCGGGGGGGTGTCGGGCTTGGGGTCGGCGAGCAGGAACTCGACGCGCCAGGTGGTCTGCTCGAACACCTTCTTGTCGAAGTTGACGCGCGTCATCAGCACGTCGTGCTTCGAGCCGGGCCGCGCGTTGAAGTACAGGTTGCCGAGTCCCTTGTCGCTGAGCTTCGCGGGGGCCGGCGTGACCTGGAATCGCACCACGTCGCCGGGCTGGACGGCCGCACTAATCTCGGCGAACGAGTAGGGCGGCACGAGCACCGGCTTGTCGGCGGGGGTTTGCGCGGCGGCCGTCGCGGCGAGCGCGGCCAGGGTCAGGAGCGCGAGCCGCATGGCGGTCCTCTCGGTGAGTCGGGCGGGCGAGTGCGGGACTACTTGGCGGGGGCGTCGGCGGCGCCGGTGTCGGCGCTGATGGCCAGCCGCACGGTGGTGAGGCCGAGGCCGGCCAGGAAGGTCTGGGCCACCTGGGCGGTGCCGCCGTCGATGAGCCCGGCGACCTGGGCGAAGGCGAGGACGCCGAACGCGCCCGCCACGATGTACGTCTTGTAGCCGCGGAGGAATTGCATGGAATCGCGCCTCTGGGGGAGCAGCTTCGGGACTAGGGGGATTCGCCCCGGCGCCCGGCCCGCGTCAGCCGGCGGCCCCGCGCGGCTTCGGCCCCAGGATCGGCGCGAGGAACTCGTCCACGCCCGGCGGGTTCGCCCGCGACCCGTCGAGGTAGCGCCGCTCGCACTCGGCCTGCGCCTCGTCGGCGTTGCCCGCCTCGTAGGGGTCCGAGTCCCGGAACACGCCCGCCGCGGAGAGCGACTGCCACCCCGCGCGCTGCCCGTCGGTCCAGCCGGCGTAGTAGTCGGCGTGTGCGAACTCGTGGAGGCAGGTCTCCGGCGGCGCATCGACCGAGGCGTAGGCGCGGCGGGTGGCCACGTCGTACACCCCCAGGGCAGCGTCGTAGGCGCGCGAGTCCGACACCCGCCCCGTCGGCACCCCGGCGAGCGCGGCGAACTCGGGCAGCGCCGTCAGGCTCCCCCCGAACACCGTGAGCGTCACGCCCGCCGACGCCAGCCGGTCCCAGACGCTCTGGGGCAGCAGCGCCGCCGCGCGCCAGGCGAGTGCCAGCGGGCCGGCCCCGGCGTCCTCCCGCAGGCGGTTAAGTGCGGGGGGCGAGTCGGGGGAGGCCCGCACCGAGGGCGCGGCCGACTGGCCGGCGCGGTAGGGCGGGACCGAGACCCCGGCCGGGGTCCAGCGCGAGCCGCCGGGGAGCGAGTCGAGCGCGGCCAACTGGTCCGCACGAGGCTCGGGCAGGTCGAAACCGGCGTACCGGCCCGACGCCGCGAGGTAGGCGTCGCGCGGGTAGTCCGTGACGGTGCCGCTCAGGGCGTCGCGGGGTTCCAGGGGGACGAGGGTCAGCGCATCACGCATCGGCCACCGCCATGCGGATGCCCGCGCCGCTGCCGGTGGCGCTGATCGCCCGGCCGGCGAGTTTAGAGACGTTGACCCCGCCCGCCGTGATGCCGCGCGCCGTGAGTTCGGCCTGGAGCGCGGCCAGCGTCAGCCCCGCCGCCCCCGGCGTCAGCGCCTGCGGCACCAGCGCCGCCACGCCGGCGCCGACGGCGTTCGCCAGGGCCGTGGGCCAGTGGACCCCGTCGGGCTGGTAGTTGGCGACGACGAAACTGGCGTTGCTGCCGGGGTCGAAAAACCCGTCGCAGACGGTCTGCCAGCCGGCCCGGAACAGGGCCATGAAGTCGGAGACGCGGCCCTGGTAGGCCGCCCGCTTGGCCGGCCCGTCGGCGCCGGGCAGCGTGCTGGTGCCGGGGAAGTCGCCCCGGTCGGGCTGCGGGCACACCACCAGGAGCCGGGCGCCGTTCACGCCGCGGACGGCCGCGGAGTAGGCCGCGAGGTGGGCGAACGCCTCGGCGCCCGTCGCGCCGTAGTAGATGTCGTTCATCACCTCCTGCGCGACCACGACCAGGCCGGCCGCGTAGGCCGTGGTCAGCAGCGGCACCACCTGCGTCGCGGAGTCGGCGGCCATCTGCTGGGTCGTCTGGCCGCCGACGCCGAGGTTCTGCACGTCCCAGCTCGGGCCGAGCGCGGCGGCGAGGGCGACCGCCCAGCTCGCCGCCCCGCCGACTCCGACCAGTTGCGAGTTGCCGTCGCACACCGCCCGGCCCGTGGGCGCGGGCGCCGCCGCGAGCGCCGACACCGAGTAGTCGTCGGTGGACGCCCCCGCGCCGAACGGGCTGAGCGCGGTGCGGCCGCTCGCGTAGGCGGAGTCGGCGAGCGAGAGCGTGGCCAGCACCGTTCCGGGGGCGGACTTGGCCGCGACCGAGGCGGTCACGGCCGGGCCGTCGGCGGAGATCGTCAGCACCCACGGCCCCGAGCCGAGGGCCGCGGGCGTGGTCTGCGCCGACGGCACGCCGGCGGTCATCTTGGCGAGCGCCAGCACGTCGGTGCCGGGCGCGACCGTGCCGACCGCGCCGAGCCACGCCGAGTAGCCGTTGCCCGCCGCGTCGCACCGGCACCAGAGCATGTGCGAGCTGGGCAGGCCGGCGCCGTCGCGCGTGACCGTCGCCGAGACCGACACGCGGTCGGGCGCCTCGCCGGCGGGCCGCAGGAGCAGTGCCGACCCGTAGCCCGTCGCGGCCGAGGTCACCGCGGCGTTCAGCAGGCGCCACGATGTCGTGGGGTCGGACCAGTTGTCCGCCACGCCGCCCAGGGCGGAGTCGGCGCGGGCGAAGTTGGTCGAGTACACGGGGGGCACGGGGGCGGCTCCTTAGGGCCAGAGGTTCGCGGGCCACAGTTG
>CAXTPM010000304.1:0-1358 GCA_964245865.1 uncultured Fimbriiglobus sp.
GCCTCTCGGACGCCCAGCGCGGCCGGCACCGGCGCGAACTCGTCACCATCGCCGAGGACGCGCACTACCCCGCCCTGCCCGACCCGGCGCGGCAGTACGTCGAGAGCCGCCTCGCGGAGATCGGCGAGTACGGCGAGTACCGGCGCCGGTTCGACCCGCCGCGGCTGGGGCCGAGCGAGGTGCGCACGCGCGCCGAGTTCACGCAACTCGCGCGCGAGTTGGAAGTCGATCTCGCCCCGCCGCCCAGTCATGCGCGCGCCTGGGCTGATACCGAGGCGGTGCGGCTCTGGGAGAAGTGGCGCGCGGACCTGCCGCTCCTGACGCGGGTCGAGAGCGAGTACAACGACTTCTACCGCGACGCGGTCAGGCGGCTGAACCAACTCACGCTGGTGGAGCGCCCGCCGGACTACGCGTGGCGGGTAGAAGTGGCCAAGGCCGTCGAGGCCGCGCGCCCGCCGCACCGGCTGGACGAACCCGTGCCGGGTTCGCCCTCGGTCGCGGGGCTAGTCCGGGGCCGGCCGCTGCGCTACGCCGCGGCGGTGCAGGTCGAGCGCGTGCAGTCGGCGGTGCGCGACGCCCGCGCGGCCGAGCGCCGGTTGCTAGGCGTGGCGGACGTGTGCGACGCGCTGGGCCTCACGGGCGGCGCGGCCCCCGCCGGGGCGCCGGTGCTCGACCTGCCCGAGCCGAAGTCGGGCGCGGCGGGAAGTTTGCTATTGGCCACGGGGGTTCTGGCGCAACTGGCCGTCGCCTACCCGCCGGAGCCGGGGGCGGATCGGCGCCCGGAGTTCTTCCGCGCCTACCGCGCCGAGCGGCGCGGCGGCTACCCGGCGGCGATCGAGTCGGCGGTGCGCGCCCGCCTCGGCTCCATCGTGGCCACCGCCGAGCGGCACTGGCAGCAGATTCTGCGCTCGCGCCTCGGGGCCGAACCCGAGTCGCCCGAGCGCTGGCGGCAACTGGCCACCGAGTTCGACCCGGCGACCAACGCCGCGAGCGCCGACTGGGACAGGCTGTTCGGCCTGTACGCTGCGCTGACGGCGCCTGACGCCCCGGCGGCGCCCGGCCCCGTGGCCGAGTGGGCGGCGTTCGTCGGGCGCGGCGAGTTCCCGGCGCGCCTCGACGCCCTGGAACTCAGCCTGCCCGACGACCTGGACGAGCGGCGCGCCCGGCCGCGCGGCGACCTGACCCTGAGCGTGCGCGGCCCCGGCGGCAGTCGGGATGTCGTGTTCCGCCCCGTGGGGGAACCGCTGCGTGAAATGCGATCCGCCCGGTACACCCTGCGGCCCGTCGGCAGCGCGGCTATAATGGCCCTGAAACCGGGCGAGGCGGTGACGGCCGAACTGGCGCTGGTGGCCGGGGAG
>CAXTPM010000304.1:1368-5496 GCA_964245865.1 uncultured Fimbriiglobus sp.
GACGCGATCACCCGCGCCCCGGAAAAAACCACCGACGCGGGCCAGACCCTCACCCCGGCGGTGCCCGAGGCGACCCTCACCGTAATCGGCACTTGGCCGCGACTGCCCCGCATTTGGCCCGACGTGACCCGGATCAAGCCTTAATTTCCCCCCACCTTGCGGGCGCTCGATGCACATCCAGGACTTGTTGGCCCGGCACAACCCGACGTTCAGCTTCGAGTTCTTCCCTCCGAAGTCCGACGAGGCGAGCGAGGAGTTGTTCCGCACCATCGAGAACCTCCAGGAACTCAAGCCCTCGTTCGTCTCCGTGACCTACGGCGCCGGCGGCGGCACCCGCGACCGCACGCACGACCTCATCATCCGCATCCAGCGCGAGACCGACTTGACCGCCGTGTCGCACCTCACCTGTGTGTGCCACGACCTCGCCGAAATGACGAGTATCCTCGACCGCTACGCCGCGTCGGGCGTCGAGAACGTGCTGGCCCTGGGCGGCGACGTGCCGCGCCAGATCGCCGCGACGCACGACCGGCAGCGAGACGCGTTCCGCTACGCCGCCGAACTCGTGAAGTTCGTCAAGAGCCGTTCCACCCCGGACCCGCGCGGCTTCGGCGTCGGGGTGGCCGGGTTCCCCGAGGGGCACCCCGGCACGCCGAACCGACTGTTGGAGATGGACTACCTCAAGGAGAAGGTGGACGCGGGCGCGGACTACATCTGCACGCAACTCTTCTTCGACAACCGCGACTTCTACGACTTCCGCGAGCGCTGCGAACTCGCCGGCATCCGCGTCCCGATCGTGGTGGGGCTAATGCCGATCACGTCGAAGGCCGGCATGATCCGCATGGCCGAACTCTCGGCCGGGAGCCGCATCCCCGCGCGGCTGCTGCGCGACGTGCAGCGCTGCGGCGCCGACGACGCGGCGGTGGCGCGGGTGGGCGTCCACTGGGCGACCGAGCAGTGCTTCGATTTACTGCGGCACGGCGTGCGCGGCATCCACTTTTACACGCTGAACAAAAGTGGCGCGACGCGGCAGATTTACGAGAACCTGGGCGTGAAGGACTCGGCGGCACTCTATGCCGACGCGAGGGAGTTGGTGCGGGGGTAGGCCGGCGGTTCGCAGCGGGGGGGGGGCACCACATGCCGAGGCCGGTCAAAGTTTTGGTCGTGGTCGCCGCCTACGGCGCGGTCATCACCGTTGGTGTTGTGTGGATGGAATGGCTGAAGGAAAGTATGTTGCCGCGCAAGCTTCAGGGCGGTCTATTCGCGCTGTGGTTGTTCCTGGGTTGCGGGGCGGCCAACCAGACGACGCGGATCGGGACGAAGGCCTTGTCGGAACGGGAGTCGGAATGAGCCTGCAAGAACTCGAAGCCGCCGTGGCCAACCTGCCGCGACCTGATCTGACTGCATTTGCTCGCTGGTTCGAGGAGTACCTCGCCGACGAGTTCGACCGGCGCATCGAGGCCGACATCGCCGCCGGCAAGCTCGACGCGGCGGGCCGGCGCGCCGACGAGGACTTCGAGGCAGGCCGCTGCACGCCGCTGTGACGCACTTCGCCTCCCCCGAGTTCTGGTTCCACTACCGCAACTCGCCCGACGCGGTTCGGGAACTCGCCGACAAGAACTTCGAGTTGTTGCGCGCCGACCCGCGCCACCCGTCGCTGCGCTTTAAGCGCGTCGGCCCTTACTGGTCGGCGCGGGTCGGGCTGCACTTCCGCGCGCTGGCGCGGCATCGGGCCGACGGGATCGTCTGGTTTTGGATCGGCGGGCACGACGAGTACGAGCGGCTAATCGTAGCGTAGCGCCGGAGGAGCCGTGCCATGCCGCCCGCCGCCCCCACTGCCCCCGCCGAGCGCTCCGCCGCGCTCGACGCCCTGCGCGGCTTCGCGCTGTTGGGCATTATCTTCATCCACACCAACGCGTTCGCCAGCCCGACCGGCCCGCCGGGACTCGGCTTCACCGGCCTGCCGCTGGACCTCGCGGTGCAGGTGGCCGTCATCGCGCTAGTCGAGTCGAAGTTCTTCTGCCTGTTCTCGCTGCTGTTCGGCGTCGGGTTCGCCGTGCAACTCGGGCGCGCCAAGAATCGCGGCGAGGACTTCGCAGGGCGCTACCTGCGGCGGCTCGGGGCGCTGGCCGCGTTCGGAGTACTGCACATCGTGTTCGTCTGGGAGGGCGACATTCTGCTCGTGTACGCGGCGGTGGGGTCGCTGCTGCTCGTGTTCGACCGCGCGGCGGATCGGTGGCTCGTGCGCTGGGCGGTGATTCTGCTCGCGCCGCCGCTCTTGGCGTGGGCGGGGCTGTTTGTGCTCACCGTCGCCGGGCGCTTCGAGCCGGAACTCGCGGCGGAATTGGCCAAGCTCGACGCCGGGCTTCTGCGCGAGGTCGCCGGGGCGGCGGCGAAGCCGGGGCCGGAGGGGTACTGGGAGACCGTCCCCGAGCGGCTGGGCGACTACCTCGTCGTGGGCGCGATCTACGCCACGCGGGTGCCGACGGTCCTGGCGATGTTCCTGCTGGGACTGTGGGCCGGGCGGCGCGGGGTGGTGGCGGACCCCGCCGCGCACCGGCATCTCTTGCGCGACATCGAGCGCTTCGGACTCGGGGCCGGGCTGGTGCTGAGTGCGGCGATCACCGCGGTGTACTTCGGCGCGCCGCCGATCACGGGCCTGGCGGCGCTGTTCTTCAACCAGTCGCTCGGCGGGCCGGTGCTCGCCCTCGGCTACGCCGCCGCGTTCCTGCTGCTGGTGGTGCGGCTCGGCCCGCGCCCGTTCGCCCCCTTCGCGGCGGTGGGCCGGATGGGCCTGACGAACTACGTGACCCACTCGAGTCTTTTGACGATCCTGTTCACCCGCCCGTGGCTGAACCTCCATGGCGGCGTGCGGCCGGCGTGGCACCCGCTGATCGCGCTCTCGCTGTTCGCGGCGCTGGCGCTGGCGAGCGCGCTGTGGCTGCGGGCGTTCCAGTACGGGCCGCTGGAGTACCTGTGGCGCGCGGCAACGTACCGGCGGTGGCCGGCGATTCGGCGACCCGCGCCGGAGGTCATGGCTGCGACCGAGGCTTGACTACGCCGCCGTCGTGGCACGACGCTAGGCTTTGACTAGTCGAATGTCGAGTTCGCGCTCGACGTACTGCCACTCCGGCGACGCGCGGTACCCGGCGAGCATCTCGTCGAACGCCGCCGCGCCCTCGGGGGCGTAGTCGAACAGGGTGACGAAGTCGAACGGCTCGGCGGTGGCCAGGTCGCGGCAGTGGTGCAGCCGCCGCGCGACCGCCGGGAGGTAGCGCAGGCCGCGCTCGGTGTGGCCCGACTTGGCGGAAAACAGGCTCAGGCGCTCGTCCTGGGTGAGCGCCCACCACGCGGCGCTCTTGCGGATCGGGATCAAGGCGGCGTGCGTCGCCTCGGGCCGGCCGAGCGGCTTCTGTTTGGCGACGAGTTGGGCTTTCTCGGCGCGCGTGGTGTAGCGCTCGTTGGCGGTGACGCCGCGCAGCACCCACGCCGCGCCGGCGGGGAGGGCCAGCGCGTCGGCGTTCAGAATCTCCACGCGCTTCACCCGCGGCAGCGGCTCGCCGGCGACGGCCCGGAACTCGGTCACGGCCCACGCGCCCGAGTCGCCGCCGACGAACGAGAACAGGCGCGGGTTTGCCGGCGCCGGAACCGGCCCGGCCGGGGCGGCGCCGAGGGACAGGCTCCCGGCCCCGGCGGCCAGGAACGCGCGCCGGCCCAGGCTCGCGGCGTTGCGGTCGGGTTTGCTCATCGGTCGCCTCGGGTCCGAGTTTTCGAGTTTTACGCCCCGACTTCCACCGCGCCGACGCAGCGCGCCTGGCACGCCAGAATCAAGCCCGCCGCCCTGTCCGACGGGGTGAGGGCGTCGTCGGCGTCCATCGCCACGTCGCCTGAGAGCAGGGGAATCTTGCACTGGCCGCAGATGCCGCTGCGGCAGTCGTAGTTGATCGACACGCCCAACTCCTCGGCGAGTTCGAGCACCGTCTTCGACGCCGGCGCGGGACTCGCCTTGTCGGAGCGCACGAACGCCACCGTCGCGTCGCCGGGGTCGGCGTTGAGGTCGAGCGCCGGCGCGGCCGTCGCGGCCGGGGCGGGTCCGGCGTCAACCACCGCCCCCCGGCTCGGCGAGGCGAA
>CAXTPM010000304.1:5506-6041 GCA_964245865.1 uncultured Fimbriiglobus sp.
CGACGAACAGGTCCCCGGGGCCGCTGCTCCGGGAGTCGATGCTCGCGCGGACCGGGCCGGGCAGCCACGGGCTGTCGTCCCCGGCGTCGGCCACCGCGCCACGGCTCGGCGAGGCGAACGACTCGACGTGGACCATCGCCGCCGGCACCCCGAGGGCGACGAGCATCTCGCGCGTCGGGTCGGTCATCTCGGTCGGGCCGCAGATGTGGACGCGCCGCGAGGCGATGTCCGGCACCAGCCGCGCGAGCAATTCCAGCGTGATACGCCCGCGCTCGCCCTGCCAACCGGGGTTCGCCTCGCGGGTGAGGGTGATGGCCACTTTCAGGTTGGGGTGGCGCGCCGCGAGATAGCTCAACTCGTCGCGGAAGATGATGTCGGCCTCGGTCTTGGCGGAGTACACCAGCGTGATCGCGCCGGGCCAGCCGAGGTCGGTGAGGTAGCGGATTTTGGCCATCAGCGGCGTCAGGCCCACCCCGCCGGCGACCAGCACCACGCTGCCGGACTCAGCGCCGGTGAAGGTGAACTTCCCGGCCGG
>CAXTPM010000304.1:6051-6575 GCA_964245865.1 uncultured Fimbriiglobus sp.
GCTCACGTCGAGCGCGTCGCCGACCTTGAGCATGTCGTGCAGGTGCCGCGAACTCAGCCCCTTCGCCTCCCGCTTCACCGTGATCTCGCAGTAGCCCAGGCGGGTGGGCGGCGAGGCGATGGTGTACGACCGGCGGACCTTCTTGCCGTCGATATTCAGTGTGAGGTTGAGGTACTGCCCCGGTAGGAAGTCGAACGGTAGCCGGGAGCCTTCGAGCGCGGCGAGGCGGAAGGTGCGCACCTCCGGCGTCTCGTCGTAGACGCCCGCCACGCGCAGCTTGCCGCTCCACGACTTCGGCCGCGTGGGCACGGCGGCGGGCAGCACCGCCGGGGCGCGGCGGAACTGCCGGGCCTCGGAGTGGATGCGCCACTCGACCACGATGAGGCGGTAGGCCAGCAGCACGCCGAGCGCGGCGGCGAACGCAGCGGGGCGGGTCAGGTCGGACTTCACCAAGAGCAGGAAGTGCGCCGACCCGGCGACCGCCGCGACGTAGGCGAGCCGGTGCAAGAGCTTCCAGCGCGCCG
>CAXTPM010000305.1:0-6560 GCA_964245865.1 uncultured Fimbriiglobus sp.
AACCGCTTCTCGTTCTTCTGGCAGCGGCGCGTCGAGCGCATCCCCGTTCTCATGGACACCGCCGTGATGACGCCGATGCCTGCGGGCCAAGCGGGGCTGGTGATTGCGATCCTCGCGCCGCTGCGGGCGGTGCTGCTCGACCCGGCGTTCACGCGCGACTGGGCGTTCCTGAACTTCTCGCGCTGGGTCGTGTTCACGATGCACCTGGGGTTCTACCTGCCGCTCGTGACGCTGGCGTATGCGAGCGGCGCGATTGGGGACGAGCGCGAGAACCGCACGCTGATCTGGCTGACCACCCGGCCGCTGCCGCGCTGGGCGATCTTCCTGGCGAAGTACCTCGGCGCCCTGCCGTGGTGCCTCGCGGCGAGCGTCGGCGGCTTCGGCGTGCTGTGCTTGGCCGGGGGCGAGTTGGGGGCGCGAGCGTTCGCGGCCTACTGCCCCGGCGTGCTGGCCGCGACGGTGGCGTTCTCGGCGCTGTTCCACTTCCTCGGCACAGTCGCGCGCCGCCCGGCGGTGTTGGGGCTGGTGTACGTGTTCTTCTTCGAGACACTGGTGGCCAACTTGCCGGGGAGCCTCAAGCAGTTGAGCATCAACTACTACGCGCGTAGCCTGTTCTACGACGAGGCCCGCAGCCAAGTGGCGAGCCTAGAGCCGGCGAACCTGGGGGTGTACGCCCCGGCCGAACCCGCGTGGGCGTTCGGCGTCTTACTGGTGGTGACGCTCGGGTTCCTGGGGCTGGGCGCGGCGTGCTTCGCCCGGCAAGAAGCCGGCCCCGGCGATTGACTTCCGGCCGGGCGTCGGCGATGCTGAGCCATAGCGGTGCCGACTAGGCGAGGGGTTGCGATGAGTCGTGCGGCGAGTGCCGAACCGGATTACGCCGGGCCTTTCCACGGGGACCGGGGCACCCCAGTGCACGCCGCGCCGGGGGTGCGGCCGCGCTCGCTGACCGTGGCGCTGAACCGCGAGGCGGGGGCGCGGGGCACCAGCGTCGCGGAGGCCGTGGCGCGGCTGTTGGGGTGGCAGGTCTTTCCGCAGCCGATGCTCGACTTTTTGGCCAACGACGAGGGCGCGCGGGCCGAACTCCTGGACGACCTGCCGCCGGGCAGCGTCGCGTGGGCGTCCGACCGGGCCGAGGCGGTGCTGCAGGCGCGCGGCCTCGCCGGGGCGCCCGACACCGCCGCACTCGTGCGGCTGGTGTTCGCCCTGGCGGCGCGGGGCGAATCGGTCCTCGTCGGGCGCGGGGCGGGGTTCCTGCTCCCCGCCGAGTCAACCGTGCACGTGCGCGTGGTCGCCCCCTTCCCCGAGCGCGTCGCGTACCTGGGCCAGCGCTTACGCCTCACCGAACCCGAGGCGGCGCGCGAGGCGAGGCAGCGCGACGCCCGGCGCGCGTCGTTCCTCGGCACCCTCACCGACGCGGCGATCGGCGACCCGAGCGGCTACGACCTGTTCGTCAACACCGGGCGCCTCAGCGTCGAGGCGTGCGCCGAACTCGTGGCCGGCGCGGTGCGCGGCCGGCACCTGACGCCCGACCCGGTGTCGTGAGCACCTTTGACCACTTCGCCGACGCGGTGCGCGCGATTCAGCCCGAGTCCGCCGTGGTCCTCGGCTCGGGGCTGGGCGCGGTCGCGGCCGGGTGCGTTGAGTCGCACGCCATCAGCTACGCCGACATCCCCGGCCTGCCCGCGCCGGGGGTGGCGGGGCACGCGGGGCACCTGGGCCTCGGAACGTGGGCCGGCCACACGGTGCTCGTATGCCGCGGCCGCGTCCACGGCTACGAGGGGCACCCGCCGGAAGTTGTCACGCGCCTGGTGCGGCAACTGGGCGCGTGGGGCGTACGGCACCTCATCCTCACGAACGCGGCGGGGGGCATCCGCGCGGACCTGAACCCCGGCGACCTGATGCTGATCGGCGCGCACCGCACGCTGCTTGGCCCCGCCGACTGGCGCGGCGCGGGCGTGGTGGCCGGGCCGTACTCGGCGGAGTGGCGCGCGGCCGTCGCGGCGGCGTCCGGCTGCCCCGTGGGGGCGTACGCCGCGCTCACGGGGCCGGCTTACGAGACGCCGGCCGAAATTCGCGCCCTCGCGGCGATGGGCGCGGATGCGGTGGGGATGTCCACCGCGCGCGAGGCCGACGCCGCACACGAGTTGGGGATGAGCGTGCTGGGCGTGTCGTGCATCACGAACAAAGCCGCCGGGCTGGGCGCCGGGATACTGTCGCACGCCGAAGTCGAGGCGACCGGCCGGGCGGCGGCGGCGAAGCTCGCGCGGCTGGTGGAGGCGGCGCTGGGAGAGGCGAATTCGGCCCGCTGATGCCGAGCGTTTCAATAGAAACACTAACATGGACGATTACCAGCGACGCAGTGCCCTCCGGGTGTGCGAGTCCCTCCACCGGGGCGTCCGCACTGCGAGCGAGGCGTGCGAGGCCATCATCTTCTGGTGCGTCGAACCTGACCACGCGGCCGAGTACCTCGACCTGATGCCGGACGAAGTTCGGGCTACACTGGGCGGTCTCCTGCGTTCGCTTCCGACCTCAGACGAGGAGTGGGTTGTATTCCGGGGCATCGCACAGCTCGACGGCGACGAGTGGTCGTGGGCGCGGGCAGTCGCCGGGTGCCGGGCCAATACCGAGGCTACTCGCGCGTGCCACTTCCGCGAGGCAAGCCCCCCGACTGCGGTAGACTTTCACGACCGAGTTCGGGCGGGGTACCGCGCGTGGCTCGCCGAACTCCAGGCGCGGCGGGGCGTCGTCCGCAAGCTTAGTTGCAGCGGTGTCAGGTACGAGTGAACTTGCCGCGCTGTGGCCCACTTTCGCGCTTGCATCCCAGCGCGGCACCGAATACGCTTCACTCTCCTGACTTGCCGCTGATCCCGATAGGACACCCCCATGACGCTCGAAGCCCCGCCGCTCCTCGCTGACGAATACTTCCAGATCAAGCGCCACGGCGACCTCGTGGTAATCGTGCCGTCGCCGGAAGTCGAACAACTCCCTGAGAACCTAATCCAGACCGCCGCGTCGATGATCCTGGCGCCGCTGAAGACCGACGCGCCGCTGAACCTGATCGTGGACCTTTCGGGCGTGCGCTACTTCGGCTCGGCGTTCATTCAGTTCCTGCTGCGCTGCCACCTGCTCACCAAGAAGCAGGGCTGCGAACTCGTGCTCGCCGGGGTGAACGAGCGGATCAAAGAGTTGCTGAAGACGACGGCGCTCGACACGCTGTGGGCGTGCTACGAGACGCGGCAGGAGGCGTTCGACGCGCTGAGCGGAGCGGACTAGCATGATGACCGCGTGCGAACTGGCCGGGTTCGTCGCCGCGCACGCGGTCTGGAGTCTCGCCGACGACGGCGCCTTCACGCCGATGCTGGCGTTCACGCTCCAGGACGAGAGCCGCACGCTCGAACGGCTGGCATTCGCAGACGTGCGCGAGGCGCTCGAACACGGCCGAAGGCGCCTCAAAGACGACCCGTTCTCCGCCGGCGACGGGGTGTTCGCCTATAACGGCCTGATCGATACCGGCGGCGAGCAATTCGACGCGGTAATCCTTGAAATCGTTGCGTACTGGCTCGCCGACTCGGGAGCCACCGTCGCCGTGCCATACACACCAGCCACGCCGGGGCCGACGAATCGGTTCCGCGTGCACCAGCCGCACCTGTTGGAATGGCACGGCTGCGAGGACTTCGGCAAGGACGCCATGCTCCGGGCGTTCTACGAGGGCGTTGATTCGCACAGCGAGGGGGCGAAGGTGTGGGACGCTGCCGCCGATACCGACTGAGAACGAAGTCGGCCCATGCCCGATTTTGAGAATGGCACAGCGCTACCGCCCTGCCACCGCCACCCACGCCGCCGAGCCGACTAGTCCCACGATCCCGGCGACGCCGAACGCGGTCTTGACACCCGGCGCGGCCAGCCACTCGCCGAGCGGGCCGAAGCGGCTCAGGCCCGACTCGATCACGGCGTTCGCGGCGTACAGCGGCCAGACCACCATCGGCACCGGCGCGGCGTCCTCGGCCCCCGCATCAAGAGCCAATTCGGCGACGCGCGGCGCGGGCGTCAGGTCCACCAACATCTCGTCCGGCGCGACCTCGGCCAGGGTTGACGCCTCGGGTTCGGTCGGCTCGACGTGCAGCCTCGGCAGCGGGTTGGCGTCGATCCCCCGCAGCGTGCGGGTCGGGGCGGACGCCTCGGCCGGCTCGACCACCGCATACGGGGCGCGGGTCGGCTGGCGCAAGTCCGCGCGCCAGTCGCCGGGGAGCGGCACTTGGGCCACGGGGACTTCCGGCGGCTTCGGCAGCACCGACGGCGCGGCCCCCGCCAGCGGCAGGTTCAGCATACGCTGCAGGAGCGCGTCGAGTTCGTCGAGCTGGTGCCGGGTCAGGTCCGGCGAGGGGTTCGGCACGGTGGACACGGCGGCACCTCTTGGCCCGATTTGGGAACTGTGCCCGAGTTTACGCACATCGCCACGGCGTGACTAGGGCAAGTTGCCGAGGGCGCGGCCGGGCACCCCGGCCTTGCTCAAAGCCGCACCCGCTTGTTGTACACCCACCACTCGGCCATCAGCGCCAGGAACCCCAGCACCACCGGCAGCTTCCACAGGTCGCGCGCCTGCGGCCGCGGCGACGTGGTGGCCACCGCCGTGTTGCCGATCTTCAACTCGTCGCGGACCACCGAGAGGTCGCTCTCGAGCGGGTCGAACAGGTTCACCGCGAACCGCCGGACTTGCGACGCTCCGAGGGCATCGGTGTAGTCGAGAGTGTAGATGCCGACACGATCCGTGGTGGCCACGGTGAACTCCGGCCGGCTGCCGCGTGTGAGGGTTGATGACTCGCCCGAGGGCGTGGTCAGCTTGACTTCGGGGATGCTGCCCAGGCGAATTGCCTTCAACTGGCCGGGCCTGGTGGGCGGGTCGCTGGCGGCGTCTCGCACGTTGCCCAGCGTCAGTAGCACGTTGCGCAAGTACAGTGGGAAACTGACCTTCAGCGGCCAGTTGGTGTTCCACTTGCCGTCGTCGGTGAGCAGGCCGAACGCCTGCACCAAGTCGGTGTACGCCCCGCGCGGCACGGCGGCGACGAGGGTGAGGTTGCCGCTCCCTTCCATGATGCGCTGGCTGCGCGGCGGCAGTTCGCCGAGTTTCACCGCGCGGGCGAGGTCCACCTCGTCGAGCGCCTGCAAGTTCTGGAACACCGGGTGCGCCCCCACCCACCCCGTAACCGACGGGCCGTTGACGACCTCGCCCGCTTTGATCGTCGGAGGCGGGGTGCCGAGGAACAGTGTGTTCGCAGCCGGCATGGTTTCGGGCGTCGGCGGGGCGCAGCGATCGTACACCACCAGATCGTAGCGGCCGTCCTGCACCGCCGCCTTGTACTCCTTGGAAGTCGGGCTACCAATCGCGCTCGCCGGCAGGTAACTCACCTTCACGAGTTTTTTGAGACTCGGCGCGTCGAGCACCGCGCGGATGACGCGGTTCTCGGGGCCGACGACCAGCACCTCGGCCGGGCGCACCACGCCGAGGGTCAGCCACGCGGTGTCGTCGAGCGGGAACGCATCGTTGGCCGCTTCGAGCTTGAGCCGCACCACGAAGTCGCCGTTCTCCGGCACGTCGGGCAGTGTGAACGTGATGTCGGGCTGCTCGGATCGGGCGGGGATCGGCGTCGATTTGCCGAGTTTGCGCGTCTGGTCGTCGGCGTAGCTGGCGATCAAGCGGGTGCCCCGTTCGAGCAGTTCCAGGCGCGGCTTCGGATCGACGGGGCTACCGCGGTAGTTGCGAACTCCCGCGCGCACCAGCACTTGCGTCGGGTTCGTTGCGTCGCGCTCGGCACTCAGGTTGACGATGCCGACGTTGTCCGACGCCAACGGATCGGCGTCGGGCGCCAGTGGCACCGGCACGGGATGGAACTGCGGCTTGAGGTTGGCGAGAGCGAACTCGGGCACGGCCGGGTAGCGGCCGTCGGTGTACAGGTGCAACTCGGCCTCGAGTCCCTCCGGGGCGATGTAGGTCCGCTCCTTGCCCGGCTCGGGGTTCAAGGGCGCGGCGATCTCGTTCTCGGTCGAGCGCGCGGGGTTGGCCAGACTCGCGGCAAGTGCAAGGGCTTCGTCCAAGCGCGTCGGCCGCTCGGTCGGCGGGATGGCCTGGATCGCGGCGCGCAGTTCGCCCCGGTTGGTGGTGTACGACTGGCGAATCTCGGCCTTGTCCGAAAAGCAGATCACCATGCCGATGTCGGTGTCGGTGCTCGCATCGACCTCGCGGATCGCCTCGGCCTTGGCCCAACTGAGCCGATCCGGGGCCACGTCGGTGGCGCTCATGCTCGCCGAGTTGTCGATCAAGAGAATGTAGCGCCGCCCGCCGCCGAGGTTGCCGTGCAGGCGCGGGCCGAGGATGCCGTAGATGAGCAAGAGGGCCGCGAGCACTTGCAACAAGAGCAAAAAGTTCCGCCGCAGCCACTGCATCAGTCGGTTGACGTGGACATCTTCGATCGACTTCTTCCACAGAAACGTGCTCGACACGGCCACGGTCGTGCGCTTCAGCCGCAGGAAGTACAGCAGAATAATGCCGACGGGGACGAGGA
>CAXTPM010000306.1:0-6555 GCA_964245865.1 uncultured Fimbriiglobus sp.
GCGTGGTAGCCCTTCAGCAACTCGACCCGCTCGCGCTTCAGTTCGGCGACGCGCTGGTCGAGGGCGCTCGGCGCGGCCAGGGGAGCCTTCGGAGTTAGGGTGGTCGGAGCGGGAGCGGACTTGGGCTGCGGCTGGCGGCGGTAGGTGAGGACGTAAGTCTCGGCGACCGGGTACACCGGGGCGTTGGCGGAGAACTTATTGCTGTTTCCGAGTCCGTCGCGTGACGCAAAGAACTCGGGGGGCGGGAACAGAGTGTCCAAGCCCCGGTATAGCGGCAGCGCGAGCTTGAGTTCATCGCCGAGGAGTTCGGACGTGGCCGTGAACTTGACCCCGCCTCGACCACCGGCAATTGACTCCTGCGCGTAGAACTCGGTCAACGGAGGCCAAGCCTTGGCAGACGACGACGGGCCATACACGTCGAAGTTAAGCGTGCGCTCCATCAACCGCTTTTCACCCGCCGTCACCACGGCGAACACCAGAGTCGCCACGGGATCGGCGGCCGTCTTCAGCACATCAACCCGCTCGATTAGGGTCATCGCCGGCGTGACGGACTTGCCGCTCGCTGTTTTAACACTCGTGCGCTGCCAGACTCCGACCAGGTCGCGCTTAAACCGGGCCTCCTTGTCCAGAATTTGGAGTTCCTCTGCCTCGGGACTCAATTTCACTTCTGGTACGCCGGGCGCCGACTCGTGGCAGGCCGAACACCGCTGGCCTTGCAGGCAAATCGGCCTCGGCGCCTCTACCGACGCGGCTTTCTCGGTTGCTCTCGGCGCCGGCTCATGGGCGACCGCAGCCGCGACGGGCGCCCCGCCAACTCCCACCAGCCCGCCCCCGGCGGCGGTCACTCCGACGGCCCCCGCCGCCACGCCCACACTTGCCGCGATCAGTTTCAGCTTCACGATCAGTGCCATGCGCTTGACCTCCCAGAGTAAGAGTTTCGCCGTCGGACTGACTCCTGACACCCACACCACCGCCGCCGGCAGACTCGCTCCCGAACTCGGCGCGAGTACCGTCGCCAGCGCCGCCCCCAGCGCCGGCCCGCCTAGCCGCCGCGCCAACTGCTTGTGGGCGCTCGCCAACCGACTGCTCAGCGTGCCGACGGGCACGCCCAACCGCTCGGCTACCGCCTGCCGGGGCAGCCCTTCGAGTTCGCACAGTATCACCGCCTCGCGCAGTGCCGCCGGCAGATTCGAGAGGGCCGCGTCGAGCGCGGCCAACTCCTCGGCCCGCTCGGCCGCGTCGCCAACATGCACCGCCTCGGGCCTGGCGGCGCGGCGCTCCCGCCTGGCCATCCGCATTTGCCGGCGGCGCAGTTGCAGGGCGACCTTGCGGGCGACGCCGTGCAGCCAGCCGCCGACGCTGCGACATTCGGTGAGGCTCGCGGCGTTCTCGGCCAACAGCGCGAACGCCACCTGCGCCGCGTCGTCGGCGTCCGAGGCGTTGCCGAGCACCCGCAGCGCGGCCGCGCGGGCCATGTTGCCGTGGCGAGTCACGAGCAGCGCGAACGCCTCCTGGCTCCCCCGGCGGTAGTGCGCCAGCAACTCGCCGTCACCCAGCGGGGCGAGGGCGGGCACTGCCAGCTTCGCCAGGAAGCGGCCGATGGGGTGGGTGTCGGGTCGGGTCGGCATCGTCTCCACACCCAGTAGTTGCCGCCGGGCGGGGGAACCGTCGCGCGACTTGCGGCGGGTCTCTCAGGCATTTCTCACCCCGGCGCCGTCGCCCGCGCGGCCCCGGCGTCGCTACCATACGAGCATCGGCCCCCTCCCGCTCCCCCCGGTGAAGCATGCGCCGCCTCCGACCGCTGATTCTGCTCGTGATCGTCGCCGCGCTCGGCGCCGGCGGCTACTTCGGCCTCGCACGCGGCAGCACCTCCGGCCCGAGCTACCGAACCGAGGCCGTTACCAAGGCCGACCTGCTTTCGAGCGTCGCGGCCACCGGCACGCTCGAACCCGAGGACGTGATCGACGTGGGCGCGCAGGTGGGCGGCATGATTAAGAGCTTCGGCACCGCCGCGGACGGCAAGGGGGTCGATTACGGCTCCCCCGTCGAGGCTGGCACGGTGCTGGCCAGCATCGACGACTCGCTGTACCGCGCGAAGGCCGAGCAGTCCAAAGCCTCGGTGCGCTCGGCCACGAGCATGGTGGCGCAGGCGCGGGCCAAGCTCGACGCCGCCAGGGCCAACGTGGCCCAGGCCAAGGCCAACACCCAGCGCGCCGAGGCGGATGTCAAGCAGTACGCCGCGAAGGCCGACCAGGCGGGCAAGGACTACAAACGTACCAAGAGCCTCAGCGGCAGCGTGACGCAGCAGGAACTCGACGCCGCCATCTCGGCGACCGACTCCGCGAGTGCCGCCGTCGGCGTGTCCGAGGCGGCGGTCGCCCAGGCCAAGGCGGCCGAGCTGAGTAGCGCCGCGTCGGTCGCCGACGCCGAGGCCGCCGTGGCAACCGCCGAGGCCGCCGTGGCAACCGCCCAAGCCCAACTCCGGCAGGACGAGGTGAACCTCGACTACTGCACGATCAAGAGTGAGGTGAAGGGCACCATCATCGACCGCCGCGTGACGCTCGGCCAGACGGTGCAGTCGTCGTTCAGCACGCCGAGCCTGTTTCTGATCGCCAAAGACCTGACGCGCATGAAAGTGTGGGCGTCGGTCAACGAGGCCGACATCGGGCAGATTCGCGTCGGCATGCCGACCCGCTTCACCGTGGACGCCTACCCCGGCCGGACGTTCCGGGGGAGCGTGGGGCGCGTGCGCCTGAACGCGACCAACACCCAGAACGTGGTGGTCTACACGGTCGAAGTCGCCGCCGCGAACGACGACAAAAAACTGCTGCCGTACATGACCGCCAACCTCGCGTTCGAAGTCGAGAAGCGCGAGGGCGTGCTGAGCGTGCCGAACTCGGCCTTGCGCTACAAGCCGGCCGGGGCCGCGCCGCCGGCGGAGAAGGACCGCCGGGCGGGGGTGGTGTACGTCAAGGACGACGCGGGGCTGCGAGCGGTCCCCGTCAAGACGGGCCTGAGCGACGGCAACCGCACCGAGATCACCGAGGGCGAGCTAGTCGCGGGCGCCGAGGTGGTCGTCGGCGAGGCGGTCGCGGCGACTGCCGGCGGCGGGGGGACGGTGAACCCGTTCGCGGCGCCCCGGCCGGGCGGCGGGGCCGGGGGCGGGAAGCGGTAGCGCCCTTCGGGTCTCCGAGCGGGGGGCGTCAGCCCCCCGTGTCTTGCAAGCGTTCTTGACTGGCTACAAGTGCTGGACGGACACGGAGGGCTGACGCCCCCCGCTCGGAGACCCGAAGACACTCGCCCTAAGGCTCCGCGCATGACGACGCTCATCGAGATCGACAACCTCACCAAGACGTACCACCTCGGCGAGCAGGACGTGCCCGTGCTGCGCGGCGTGTCGATGACCGTCGCGCGCGGCGAACTCGTGGCCCTCACCGGCGCGTCGGGGTCCGGCAAATCGACGCTGATGAACATCCTCGGCTGCCTCGACCGCCCCACCTCGGGGCGCTACATCCTCGACGGCGAGGATGTCTCCGGGCTGAGTCCCGAGCAGCGTGCCGGGGTGCGCGGCCGCAAGATCGGCTTCGTGTTCCAGAGCTTCAACCTGCTCGCGCGCACCTCGGCGCTCGACAACGTGCTGATGCCGCTGACCTACGCCCCGCACCCCCGGCCCAGCCCCGCGGAGGCGCGCGAGCGGGGGATGCACCTGCTGGAGCGCGTGGGCCTGGCCGACCGGTACCACCACCACCCCTCGCAACTTTCGGGCGGGCAGATGCAGCGCGTGGCCATCGCGCGCAGCCTGGTGAACCAGCCGCCCTTGCTGTTGGCCGACGAGCCGACGGGCAACCTCGACAGCCGCACGCGCGTCGAGATCATGGACATGCTCGCCAAGTTGAACGACGAGGGGCTGACGGTTCTGATCGTCACGCACGACCCCGAGGTCTCGTCGTTCGCCAGGCGCGCGGTGCGCATGCGCGACGGCGTCATCGAGGCGGGCGCCTTCGCCCACGAGCCTTCGCAAGTTGCCGAACCCCAGTTGACCGGAGCCGCGTCGTGACCCTGCTGCCCCCCGTCGTCCGCGTCGCGCTCCTGGCCATGCGGCGGAACGTCCTGCGGAGCGCCCTCACCACGCTCGGCATCGTCATCGGCGTCGGCGCGGTGATTGCGATGGTCGAGATCGGCCAGGGGTCGAAGAAAGCGGTCGCCGAGAGCATCCAGAGTTTGGGCGCGAACAACCTCTTAATCCTGCCGGGCCAGGCGAGTAGCGGCGGCGTGAGCTTCGGCGGCGGCTCGACCCCCACCCTCACACCTGCCGACGCCGAGGCCATCGCCAAGGACGTGCCTGGCGCCGCGTCGGTCGCGCCGGTGGTCCGCTCGCGCACGCAAGTCGTGGCCGGGAACAAGAACTGGGTGCCCTTGTACATCTACGGCACCACGCCGGAGTTCCTCGACGTGCGCGACTGGCCGGTGGCCGACGGCCGCGCGTTCACGCCGCAGGAAGTCTCCGGCGCGGCCGGGGTTTGTCTGGTCGGCTCGACGGTGGCGCGCGAGTTGTTCGGCGAGACCGGGGCCATCAACCAGTCGCTGCGCGTGAACAACACCCCCGTCACCGTGGTGGGCGTGCTGGCGTCCAAGGGCGCGAACACCTTCGGCGCCGACCAGGACGATATTGTGCTCTTGCCGTGGCGGACGCTGAAGTTCAAGGTGTCGGGGCAGTCGGCGCAGACGGCCAACCAGAGCGCGACGGCCGCCGCCGCCGCCGGGGGCATCAGCAGCACCACGCGCTACCCGAGCCAGCAGCCCAGCCCGTACCCCGCGCTCTCGCCGACGCAAGCGGCCAACTACCCGGCGCCGCCGCTGCCGACTTACATCGATCAGATTCTCGTGCGCGCCGAGTCGGCCGACGAAATCCCCGCGACGATCAAGCAGATCAAGTCACTCGTGCGCGAGCGGCACCGGCTGCGGGGCGCCCAGCCCGACGACTTCAACATCCGCGACACCGCCGAACTCTCCAACGCCGCCGTGGCCACGTCGCAACTGATGAGCGGCCTGCTGCTCGCCGTGGCCCTCATCTCGCTGGTGGTGGGCGGCGTCGGCATTATGAACATCATGCTGGTGAGCGTGACCGAGCGCACCAAGGAGATCGGCCTGCGCATGGCGGTCGGGGCGAGGCCGCGCGACATCCTGTACCAGTTCCTCGTCGAAGCGGTCTTGCTCTGCCTCATGGGCGGCGCGGCCGGGGTGGCGCTGGGGCGCGGCGGCTCGTGGCTGGTCGAAGTCCTGCTCCGCTGGCGCACCGAGCCGAGCCTGCCGGCGGTGCTCGCGGCCGTCGGCGTCTCGGCGTTCGTCGGCGTGCTGTTCGGCTTCTACCCGGCGTGGAAGGCGTCGCGGCTCGACCCGATTGATGCCTTGCGGTACGAGTGAGCAGGAGCAGGAGACAGGAGTAGGGGTCAGCAGGACGGGGCAAGGCCCAGGGACGGCAGTCCCTGGGCCTTCCTATTTGGCGTGCATCGTCACAAGGTGGCCACCGGCGCCACGCGGTACAGATCGACGCCCGATCGCTCCCCAGTGGACCACGCCACCGCGTTCCACAGGAGTAGGTGCCCGGCTAACTCGAACGCCACCGCCGCGCAATCAGCATTCGGCCTGCCACGCCGGGCGATCCGCCCCAAGCGCGTCAGCGGCCCGCCCCAGCCGACGCCGGCGAACCGTGTGCGCGCGAAGTCGAATATCCCGGCGGCAAGCCAAACCGGCGGCGGCACCAGTTCATAAGTCGTGCCGGCCACGACATAGTTCACCCGGCACTCGGCCCGGTGCGGGCGGAAGCACAGCGACTCGGCCCCATCCCGCACGGCCATCAGCATCACCGCTGCCCAGAACTTTCCCGGCGCCTCCGCGTCGTCGGCCTGGAAAACGTGGAAGCGGATGGGGTCGGACTCGGCGGCACCGTCGCCGGCGAGCGGCACGGTGCAGAAGTCATCGAGCACGCCCCGCGCCGCCGCTCGGACATCGGCGGCGACAGCGCGGGCGGGCATACCGGCGAGTTCGGCCAACGCGACGATGGGCGGCACGGCTAGTGCACCGCCGGCGGCAATATGTGCGATTGCGTGCGCGCGGCGACCTCGTGCGGCAGCCCGATGAGCACCCGCCGGTAGTAGTAGCCGCCGGCCAACTGCGCCGCCAGCGCCGCCGCGATGCCCCACGCCCCGAGTGCCAGTAGCACGATGCTCGCCGCGTAGGTCGCGGCCAGCACGCCGATTAGCCGCCGGAACGCCGTCGCGGTGAGCGTCCGCCGCAACTCCAGGCTCAAGACGGTCGCGGTCAGTCCGGCGGCGATGAGCGCGAACGGCAGCCCGAACTCGAACGCCATCGAGTCGAGGCGGGGCACGCCGCCCGGCCCCGGCCCGGCGAGGTATGCGGCCGCGCCGAGCACCAGCAGGCCGAACTGCACGCCGGCGGTGGTGTGCATCGCCCCCAGCCAGCGTGCGTCGCGCCACCCCGGCTGGGCGCTGACGCTGAACAGCACGCCCTTGTACAGCAGGCTACAGAACGCGG